>DAOWJG010000108.1 GCA_030640485.1 Dehalococcoidales bacterium
CCCGATTATTAAACAGCCAGAGTGGATAGGTGCTTTATTCTCTTAAGTGCATTAGGATGACTACTGAAAAGCTCCATCATTTTATCAGCGGTGCGTAGTCGCACCTTATTTTGGCGTAGTTCCATAAGTTCGTCATAGTCGATAGTGCCACTCATGTCCCGATCAACCTGAGATAGCTCTCTAATCTCACTCCAGGCCCGGGAGGGGTCATTGAGGAAGAAGGCTTTAACTCCCCCCTCGACTTGCTTTAGTTCCTCACTACGCCTCAGGCGGGCATTCCCGTAAACCAGCTTATATAGTGCAGAGGCCAGGTGATACGGCATGTTTCCCAGTTGAACACTGCCCAGATCGGCAGAGTACTCGCGTATCCTGGAGCCATAAAGCACCAGGAGATTGGTAACGAAATAGAGGAGAAAGGCACCGAGCCCAATTAAAACCGCGTAACCTCCGCCCTGCCTGCGACCACCGAAGGCTCCCCCCAACATAAAACTCCAGGCAATCCAGTACATTACCAGCGGTATGCCCGAAAGTAGGGTGATAACCAACATATCGCGGTTTTTGATATGAGACGTCTCGTGCCCGAGAACAGCCCTAAGTTCGTCCTTATCAAGCAGGTTTAGGATGCCTCGAGTAACGCAAACTCGCCCGTCCCGCTGCGTCCGACCGAAGGCAATGGCATTGGGTATCGCTAACCGTGAGATGCCAACCTTAGGCTTGGGAAATTGAAGGTAATCAGTGGTGCGCTGGAAAGTAGTCTTACTTACCCCGCTTCTGGTACTCTGGGCACCAGGTGGCGTTGGGACGGTCGGGGTTACGACACGCCCCACGCCAGTTCCACTTGCAGCTATCACACAGGAAAATATTCATTCCCAGCGCCTTCTTAAGTCTGAGAGAAATCCTATGTCTTAACGGAGGTTTTGTATACTTCATCTTTAAATTAGACTAATCCATCGCAAAATTTAAGGTGGTGTACCTGGTAAATAATTTCCTAAAACGTCTTTTCAGTTTATCATTTCAGGTGCTAACTAGCAAAAATTGTGATAGAATAGAGTGGTTTACTAAGTTTACCACCTTAATACACCTTAATAAATAACCCAACAGTAAAATATAATTAGGTTTCTTGACCAAAGATTCCCAGTAATAAATAAAAGGATAATCGGAAATGGCTGCCTCTCAGGTCAAAAAAGAGGAACAACTAAATCTGCAGTCGCTCACCTGGGGTGACCTAACCTGGGTCGACATTGAGCATCCCACGGAAAAAGAGACCGAGTATCTGGCGCAACACTACTCCTTCCACCCCCTAGATTTAGATGACTGTCTCAGCCGAATACAGCGACCCAAAATAGACGAGTATAAAGACTATCTATTTTTAGTCTTACACTTCCCGATATTCAATAAAGAAGCCAGGGTAACTACCTCCAGCCAGGTATCGGTATTTATCGGCCAAAACTACCTCATTACCCTGCATAAAGGGGAACTCAAACCACTGGTAAAGCTGTTTAAGGAGTGCCAGATTGATGAGCAGTCACGACAAGAGCATTTTAGTGAGGGCTCTAGCTATCTCCTCTATCGTATAATTGACCGACTGGTTGACTACTGCCTGCCAATATCAAATAAGATGCTGGATAATATTGAGGACGTTGAAGACAAAATCTTCTCCAACCAAGCACGGAGTCAGATTAGGGAGATCTCCATGCTTCGGCGCGACATCATCTCCTTCCGCCGCATCATCTGGCCCATGAGGGCCGTCATCGGTAGCTTGGAGCCTAAGGCTCGCCGCTTTGCCAAGATGGACTTAGCCGTTTACTTTGGCGATACGGTTGACCACCTGGACAAGATTTGGGATGCCTTAGATGAATACAAAGAGATAATTGAAGGGCTAAATGATACCCATGATTCGCTGGCGACTAATCGCACCAATGAGGTTGTGCGGATACTGACTATCATCGCCACTATTCTCCTCCCCATTACTCTATTAGCCAGTATCTGGGGAATGAATATTTCGCTGCCCTTCCAGGGCTCCAGCTACGCCCTGCTCTATATTATCCTTATCATGATAGCCATCATCGGTAGCATGCTCTACTTCTTCCGCCGCCAGCACTGGATTTAAGCATACGCCACCACTAGATTTAATCATAACTAATGAATATCAAGGTTCTGGGTGCCCATAACTGCGAATCACAGAATACGAAACTTACTACTCTATTGATTGACGATATCTTGGTTATCGATGCTGGTGCCCTTACCTCCAGCCTGTCTTTTCCGGCACAACGAAAGCTTAAGGCAATTCTGCTCACCCATCAACACTATGACCACATTAAAGATGTCCCAACTATCGCCTTCAATTTTGCCATGGCCTGGGCAACCGTCAATATATACTCCACCCTACCCGTCTATAAAGCCCTGACTCTCATTCTAGGTAACAGTCTTTACCCCAATTTTCTGGAGTTTCCTGAGGATAAGCCTACCATCAAATTCACCACGTTAGAACCCTATAAGGCTAAACAAATCGAAGGCTACAGCGTACTCCCCCTCCCAGTAAATCACTCAACCCCCACCGTTGGCTACCAGATTACCTCCCCTGATGGTAAGACAGTATTCTATACCGGGGATACTGGCCCCGGTCTTAAAGACTGCTGGGAGTATATATCACCCCAACTACTCATTACCGAGGTTAGTGCCCCAAACCGGTTTGAAGAACTTTACAAAAAGAGGGGGCACCTTACCCCCAATCTGCTCAAGCAGGAGCTAGCTAGTTTCCGAGAGCTTAAGGGCTACCTGCCCCAGGTAGTTATTGTCCATATAAACCCTGGATTAGAGAAGAAAATAGAAGCTGAGATAGCCAGCGTAGCCCAAGACCTAAATCATCCCCTCACCCTGGGCTATGAGGGGATGCAGATTAAGCTATAAAAACCTAAAGGTGGTGAGGTAAATAAGCACCCCCAAATTTATGGTTGACCACAATGTGGGTAAGCTAGCTAAGTGGCTGAGAATGCTGGGATATGATACCCTATTCTTCAGTGGCGATAATGATTCCCGTATGGTAGCTATGGCTCAAGACGAAGACAGAGTGATATTAACTAAAGATACCCAGATTATGAAGCGGCGAGTAGTAACCAACGGACAAATTAAAATCATCCTTATTCAGAGTGATGAACCTGAGCTACAGATACATCAGGTGATAGATACTCTGGGCCTGAACTCTCAGTTCAGGCCGTTTACCATCTGTCTGGAATGTAATCAGCCCCTGGTGGAAAAGGGTAAACATCAGGTAAAAGAGCTGGTGCCACCCTATGTTTTCCAGACGCAAAGCCAATATATGGAGTGCCCTACGTGTCACCGAATCTACTGGAGAGGCACCCACTGGCAGGCAATGACCGAAAAACTAAAGAGATTTATAAGCGGCTCAGTAGAAGAACAAACCTAGTTAAAGTAGACATAATTAGGAGGCAGGGTAGATGGAAGCCCCAAGTCGCTACGGGAAAGTAACCGATGACGTCCTAGTTTTACTATCTGAGATAGTTGGTGACAAGAATGTGCTAACCGGAGACGAACGAGAGAACTACTCCCAGGATGAGACACCCAAGCTAAAACCGGTTCTGCCCGAGGTAGTAGTAAAGCCAGAAGATACTGGCTCAGTAGCCAAGATACTAAGGCTAGCTAATGAGAGAAATATCCCGGTTACCCCCCGGGGTGGCGGCACCGGTATCTCCGGGGGGGCGGTGCCCATCTATGGAGGGATTGTCCTCTCGCTAGAGAGAATGAACAAGATACTGGAAATAGATAGGGATAACTTCGTGGCTACTGTTGAGCCCGGGGTTATCCTTTCTGATCTCTACCAGGCGGTGGAAGAGCAGGGGCTTTACTATCCCCTATACCCCGGGGAGACAAGCTCTTCTATCGGCGGAAACGTCGCCACCAATGCCGGCGGCATGAGAGCCGTTAAATACGGAGTAACCAGGCACTTTGTCCTAGGACTGGAAGCAGTGTTGCCTACTGGAGAAGTCTTACCGACGGGGGGGAAGTTCGTCAAATGCTCCACTGGTTACGAACTGACCCAGCTAATTACTGGTTCAGAAGGAACCCTAGCGGTAATAACCAAGATCCTACTTAGGCTCATTCCCCCTCCCGGAAGAAAAGAAGTGCTCTTTATTCCCTTTAACAGCCTGGACGATGCTATTAAGTCTGTCCCCGATATACTTAAGGAAGGAATACTCCCCACAGGTCTGGAGTTTATGGAGAGGGATATAATCAAGATGGTGGAGCAATATACCGGAAAAGAAATTCCCTTGCATGACTATGACGCCTTTCTCATGATAATCGTGGAGGCAGATAGCGAAGAGGAGATTCACCGTATCGCCAGTCGCATTGGTGAAGTCTGCTTAAGTCACGGTGCCGTTGATGTCTTCATTCCCGGTAGCGAGAGAGCCAAGAGGAACCTCCTAGAGTTAAGGGAGAAGTTTTATCCCGCCATCTGTCATTTTGGAACGCCGGAGATAATTGATGTCGTTGTCCCTCGCAGCCGGGTTGCCGAGTTTGTGGGGAAGGTAAAAGAAATGGCCAGTGAATACGGGATACCCCTTATCAGTTATGGACATGCCGGGGACGGTAATGTACACCTGCACCCTATGAGCCAGGGAACCGAGGAATCTGAGGCGAAGATAAAAGAGCTTCTTACCAAAATATTCGAGGTGGGAGTGTCATTAGGCGGGACAATATCCGGTGAGCACGGCCTCGGCATAGCCAAGAAGGATTACCTGCCTATTGCTTTCGATAAGGGTAAGATAGAGCTGATGAAGAGGATTAAGCAGGCCTTTGACCCCAACAACATTATGAACCCGGGTAAGGTCCTTGACCTGGAATAACTGTAATCTTTTTGCCTTATGTCAAGTGTCCGCTGAACAAGTCACCTTTAATGGATGAGAGTTGACCATTACTTCTGATATTGCTACACTTCAAATGGCTAAAAGTAGCTCAAGCAGTTTATTTTTATACCAGACGACTACGGTATACCAGAGGAAATCAGTTCAAAAAAGGACATAGTGAAAATATTAACCACTAATCAGATGCGTCAGGTGGAGCAGGACTGCGCTAACATTGGCCTGCCACCAAGCAAGCTCATGGAGA
>DAOWJG010000026.1 GCA_030640485.1 Dehalococcoidales bacterium
AAATAAGAGAGTTCCGAGCAGAACGGGAAACAGTAATAGATAAAACGGTAAGCGACATTATTTTTTCTAAGCCATGTGTCATTGTCGCCATTCTCCGTGCTGAAGGCAGCTTTATACCAACTGTTGACGAAGTAATAAGGGAGGGTGACCGCGTTTACCTGATTGCTCCCCGAGAGTCTATGGATGAAATCGGAGGCATGTTTGCCGTGCCACGACATCCCGCCAAGAGTGTGGTCATTCTGGGTGGCGGGCGGGTTGGCTTTCTGGTTGCTGAAGGACTAAGAGGGCACGGGATTTCAGTTAAAATCATTGAGAAGAGTATCAGTCGCTGTCAGGAGATTGCGGCTCAGTTGGAGGGAACAACCATCGTGCAGGGTGACGGCACTGACCGTGATTTTCTTATTGAGCAGGGAGTCCCACTGGCTGATGCCTTTGTCGCCAGCGCCGAAAGTGACGAGCTTAATATCCTTTCTGGCTTACTGGCTAAGAACCTGGGGGTATCCCGAAATCTAGTCCTGGTTAATAATCCAGGAAATATTTCTCTGGCGGAGGCAGTCGGGGTTGACGTTGCCGCATCCCCACCCCTGCTGACGGCTCGTAAAATCGCTCACTTTGTCCTCCACGGTGGTGCCATTGCGGTGGCCCTGCTCGGTGGTGAGCAGATACAGGCCATTGAATTTGTGACTAGCCCAACGGCATCGGTAGTCAGTCGAAAGATTACGGAGGCCGGCCTACCCAAGGAGGCAATAGCCGGCGCCATTATCCATAACAGCACGGTCGTCATCCCTCCCAATGATAGCGTGGTACAACCAGGTGACCATATTATCATAATATCTCTTCTCTCGCTCACCCCGGTTGTAGAAAAGCTTTTCAAGTAAAAATCAAATTATGAGAATAAAGGTTGTTCTCCACTACCTAGGGCTGTTAATGGCCGGCTTAGGATTAACCATGCTCTTCCCCTTGGGCTGGAGTCTTTATTACGGAGAACCCGAGTCCCTGGCCTTTGCCATCTCAGCCGGCATCACTGCCGGTTCAGGCTTACTTCTTTGGCGCTTAACCGCGGGCATTGAGAGGAGATTCAGTCGGCGGGAAGCATTAATGTTTGTCGCCGGAGGATGGATATTAGCCTCACTCTTTGGTGCCATACCCTATGAGCTAGCCGGAACCTTTCCCAGCTACCTTGACGCCTTTTTTGAGGCTATGTCAGGTTATACTACCACCGGAGCTACCGTGCTCAGCTCAATTGAAAGCCAGCCCCATAGCATCCTACTGTGGCGTAATTTCACCCAGTGGCTGGGAGGGATGGGAATAATAACCCTTTTTGTGGCTCTATTTCCCCTATTTGGCATAGGTGCTGCCCATCTGGTCGAAGCTGAGCTGCCCGGACCTCAAACTGAGAGATTAACCGCTCGCATCCGGGATACGGTTAAATCATTGTGGTTTCTGTATCTGGGCTTCTCGGTTTTGGAATTTTTCTTACTCTGGCAGGCGGGGGGCATATCGGTATTTGATGCGTTGACGGTTACCCTTGGTACTATGCCTACCGGCGGCTTCACCGCCACCTATTTGAGCATCGGTGCCTATAATAGTGTAATCGTTGAAGGTATCGTCATCGCCTTCATGACCATCGCCGGCATAAACTTCGGACTGCATTACCTCCTCCTCTGGAAACGCCAACCGGGACGCCTCTTCTCAAACCCAGAATTTCGACTCTATATCGGTCTCCTTGCCGGGGCTTCTATTCTTATTGCCTTAAACCTAATAAATAGCCTGGGGCTGTCTATTGGTGATGCCTTCAGGCAGAGTGGCTTTCACACGGTGTCTATTATGACGACGACTGGCTTTAGCACTGTCGATTTTAATGCCTGGCCAGCATTTGCCAGAGCGGCTTTACTTGTCTTGATGATAGTCGGTGCCTCCGCCGGTTCCACCGGGGGGGCATTAAAGGTCACCCGGCTTCTGATATTGTTCAAGTATACCTTCCGTCGGATTTCACTCGCCTTTAACCCAAAAGCCGTAATACCGATAAAAGTTGGCGAGAATGTGTTATCGGAGAGGGTTATCTCGGGAATTATTGGTATGACTATTTTATACTTTACCACCTTTATTGTAGGTTTTCTGATAATGAGTTCTCTGGGGCTAGACCATGTGACTGCCCTATCTTCGGTCATTGCCACCTTGGGAAATGTCGGCCCCGGTTTGGGCTTAGTCGGCCCGGCGGCAAATTACACCTTAATCCCTGCCGCCGGTAAGATTGTGCTTATCGTATGTATGCTGGCAGGGCGCCTTGAGCTCCTCACTGTATTTGCTCTCCTTGCCCCCTCTTTCTGGAAATGGCGCTAATTAACTAAAGCTAAATAACGAATTATAAAAGGGTTGTTGACTTCTTGATAAGAAGAGTATAATTAGCGGTGCTCAATAATAGACGAAAACAGGACGTAATGAAGTTTTCTCGGATTCTGGTACCGGTTACCGCTACTCAAGCCGATGAAGAGGCAATTAGGCTTGCCTGCAGGCTAGCCAGGCGAGACAAGAGTGAAATCCGTGCCATTTATATCATCACCATGAAGCGTGTCCTACCATTAGATGCTGAGATTGAACCTGAAATTCAGAAGGCCGAGGATATACTTAACCGTATAGAGAGGGTTGCCAGGGAAGAGAACTACCGGGTCGATACTGACGTACTTCAAGCCCGTGAAGTCGGACCGGCCATTATCAATGAAGCCACTGAACGAGAAATCGATTTAATTCTGCTAGGGGTTGCCTACAAGATGCGCTTTGGTGAGTTTAGCCTGGGTGAGGTGGTGCCTTATGTGCTAAAGAATAGCCCCTGTCGTGTTATACTATACCAGTCATCTTACACTATACCGCCAATGCCTTACCTAACTGAGTGAGGGGTTTTGCTTTATGAAGGTAGTTATTATGGGCTGTGGTCGAGTCGGTGGTCGGCTAGCCGGGCTACTAGATGCCGATGGGCATTCGGTTACCATCTTGGATACGGACGCCTATAGTTTCCGGTGGCTCCCCCCCAACTTCAAAGGCACCGCCCTAATCGGTAATGGCCTCGATCAAGAAGTACTTAAAAAGGCCGGTGTGGCAGAGGCTGACGCCTTTGTGGTCGTAACTCAAGGAGATAATCGCAATGTTATGGCCGCTCAAATCGCCAAGCATATCTTTAACGTGCCCAGGGTAGTCTGTCGTATTTATGACCCTTTACGTCAGGAACTATACAGCACCCTAGGGCTAGAGACCCTGAGCCCAACCACAATCTTTACTCAGATGCTGAAGGAAAAGCTAGAAAGCTGAGAGAGAAACATGTATATAGTAGTAGTTGGTGGTGGTAGGTTAGGTTACTATCTGGCTAAAGCCTTGCTAAATGAAGGCCACGAAGTAGTTATCGTAGAAAAGAATGCCACCTTCTGTAAGATCATAAATGATGAGCTGGGCGGTGTTTGTATTCACGGTGATGGTTGCGAGATCGCTACCTTAGCCGAACTAGGCACCAGCCGAGCTGATATGCTCATTGCGGTAACTGGTGATGATGAGGACAATTTAGTTGCCTGCCAGGTAGCCAAGCATAAGTTTAATGTTTCTCGAACTATAGCCCGCATTAGAAACCCCCAAAATGAAGCTATCTTTAAGAAACTGGGTATTGATGTTACGGTAAGTAGCACCAACGTTATCCTGGAACACATACAAGAAGAGGTACCCACACATCCCCTGACCCATCTCCTTAGCATCAGAGACCAGGGATTAGAGGTTGTAGAAATAAAAATTCCTCCTAAATCAACCGCCGTAGGCAAACGAGTAAAAGAGCTTTCCTTACCAGAGGGAACGAGACTAGCTTTAGTTATTCATCTAACACAAAAACCTAAGGTACCTACTGCTGATACAATCATTCGGGCTGAGGACAGGATAATAGCCATCACTAGTTCTGAATCAGAAGAAAAGTTGCGGGCTATTCTAAGAGGTACCTAAAATAGGCTCAAAGCTAATTAATACTTCCTATTCCTTCACCCGCTAACGACTTAACTTTCGCCAACAGCCTTCGGTTACGGCTTTTTATTAGCTCGGTAATGACTTTTTTGATTCAATCTTCCCCATTAATTCCCCTCCCGGTGTAAAGAAAAGGGAAGAATAATTATGGAAAGAGCTCCTACCCCTTCCATCCCCCCAGATGAACAGCTCTCTATAAACTACCAGGCGGTTGACAGAAGCTCAGCCCTCATTATACTGTGAGCTACAGTTAGCCAAGTGGCAAAGACATTGGCTCCTTGTTTGCTATTTTCAAAAGCAACACTTTATGTCAAGTTACAATCAGGAGGCCCGCCATGACGATAAGCAAGTTCTGGATGCCCCTAACTATTCTGTTAGTAACCATTACTGCCATTAGCGGTATTGTTGCCTGCTCACGATATAGTGCCAGCCGTTCCGTAGAGATTCCTATGTCCAGTCCTCCAATCCAGTAACAATTAAGTGAAATCTACATCGGTGGTGCCGTCACCAACCCCGGTTTC
>DAOWJG010000041.1 GCA_030640485.1 Dehalococcoidales bacterium
CGCGGTAGCCCAGGCTTACTATAATAAGAAAGAGGGCATGAAGCGCATAACTACCGAGACCGGTGCTGGGCAGTGGGGGAGTGCCCGATCTATGGGCTGCAGGTTCTTCGGTCTGGAACTCAAGGTATATATGGTGAGGATTAGTTATAACCAGAAGCCCTATCGCCGCATTCTGATGGAGACCTGGGGTGCCAAGTGTGTCCCCAGTCCCAGTGAGGACACCGAGATAGGGCGCCGTATTCTGGCCGAAAACCCCGAATCCCCGGGCAGCCTGGGTATCGCCATCAGCGAAGCCTTAGAGGATGCCTTCGCCCATGATGATACCCATTACTCTATAGGCAGCGTGGTTAATCATGTCCTGCTGCACCAAACGGTAATCGGTCTGGAGACAAGGAAAGTAATGATGGAGCAGGCAGATGCCTACCCTGACATCATCGTCGGCTGCATCGGCGGCGGCTCCAACTTTGCCGGACTGTATCTGCCCTTTGTCAAAGATAAGATTGACGGCACCAGACCAGACCTGCGCATCATTAACGTCGAGCCGGCAAGCTGCCCCACGATGACCAAGGGGCCTTATACCTGGGACTATGGGGATGTAGCTGGAATGGCCCCTATAATCAAGATGTATACCCTAGGTCATACTTTTGTGCCGCCACCAGTCCATGCCGGGGGACTGCGCTACCACGGAATGGCACCCATCATCTGCCACCTCCATAAACTGGGACTCGTTGAAGCTAGGGCTGAGCACCAACTGGCTACCTTCAAAGCCGGGATAACCTTCGCCCGTACCGAAGGTATTGTCAGTGCTCCAGAACCCAACCACGCTATCAAGGTGGTTATTGACGAAGCCCTCAAGTGCAAGGAGTCTGGTGAGTCAAAGACTATCCTCTTGGCCCATAGTGGACACGGGCACTTTGATATGGCCGCCTACGAAGCCTACCTCTCTGGTAAGCTGGAAGACTATGAATATCCCGAGGAAAAGGTAAAGGAGGCACTGGCTCACTTACCCGAGGTACCGGCAGCATAAGTGTACCGGATAAGGGAGTGGGGGCATCTTAATCCCCCACTCCTTGTTTTTCACCTGTCCCCACTGCCCCCTTTTCTTTGGTATGGAGAGGGGATTTTGATATTTTGTTCTTTACTCCTTAGAATTAATAACCTGAGAGATGTCCGTAGTATGCTTACAGAACAACTAACTAATTTATTGTTATGACGTTATATAAGTGATACAATAAATCGCAGAGATGAAAAAGGTAAATCTAAGACCGCTATTAATATGCCTCGCTCTCGTCTTATTACTGGTCCTAAGTAGCGGATGCATCATTATCCCTGATGAGTGGTTTATTCCGCCACCTGATGTAGAGGAGCCCCTACCTCCCGCCCCAATTACCCCTGCTCCTACTCCCATTGACCCCTACCAGGCATCACCGCCGCCCGGCGACGGTCAAGAGCCCCTCCCCGATTTTGTTGCCGTAGTGGCTAAGGTCAAGCCCTCAGTGGTGGCTATCCAAACCGATAAGGGGGCCGGCTCAGGATGGATTATACGCGAGGATGGCATTATTGTAACCAATAACCATGTGGTTACCGGGGCTCGGACCATCGCCATAACCCTAGATGACGAGAGAACATTCGCCGCCAGAGAGGTCCGCACCGACCCGCTTACTGACCTGGCGGTAGTCACCATTGATGCTGAAGACCTTCCGGCCGCCGAAATAGGGAATTGTAATCTACTCAAGGTCGGTCAGCCGGTGGCCGCCATCGGTAACGCATTAGGACTGGGAATAAGGATGACGGGGGGATGGATCAGCCGTCTCGAGGTTTCCATTCCGATATCTCCAGGGCAGACACTGGACAATCTTATTGAAACCGATGCTGCCATAAATCCGGGTAATAGTGGTGGGCCTCTGGTTAACATGGCGGGAGAAGTAATCGGCATTACCAGCGTCAAAATCTCCCAGGTCGGCGTCGAGGGTTTGGGCTACGCCATAAGCATGACTACGGCTAAAGATGTTATCGACCAGTTGATCCTGATAGGCTACGTGATTCGTCCCTACTTAGGGGTCGAGCTTGCTACCGTAAATCCAGTAGTAGCCTTCTTTAATAACCTATCCGTAGATAAGGGGGTTTTTGTCACCACTGTAGCTCCGGGCAGTCCCGCTGATAAGGCCGGGCTTGAAGAGGGAGATGTTGTTTTCAAACTGGATGACAAAGAGATAACCACAGCTCAAGAATTAATCAACGAGATACATTCTCGCCAGATTGGGCAAGAAGTAGAAATAGTCTACTGGCGGGGCGAAACTAAGAATACTACTCACGCTACCCTCATCGAAAGCCCGCCGCCATCCTAATCTAACCTTCGCACGCCCAGTAATATATCGTGGCCACTCAACTTATAGCTCTCCGTAAACACGTCTTCTGAGGGAACACCGGAGTTAAGCTCTCGCGACAGTGTTTCCTGCTTGATGTAGTCGGCAAAGCTCTCCATTACCTGCCTCATGTATTCGTCGCCCTCATAATAGGTAATGATATGGTCGGCAATATCAAATCCCGCCGAGCGGCGCATCGTCTGCAGCCGGTGCACTATTTCCCGCGCCATTCCCTCACTAGCTAGTTCAGGGGAAATCTCAGTCGGTCCACTTGCCCCGTAATCACCATCTGTGACAACCACGGGGGCTTTGCCAGAAACAAATGCTTCAGCTGTGGGTGGACGAATTATCGCGTCTCGCGAGGTTCTTCTAACAATCTCCTCGGAAGCTGGTTTTTCAAGCTCGGTCATACTGTCAACGAATACAATCTCTTTTACATTAAGCTCATCTAGAATCTGATGCTTCAGCTTTTCCAACCTTTCCTGCTCCCTACGAGATGCCACTTTGAAGACGGCCTTGGCTAAAGGTTGGCGTACCTTGATACCTGCCTTACTTCGGAACGCCCGGCCCAGGCTTGATATTTTCATCACCAGCCGGGTATCCTCGGACAGCTGCTTATTAATCTTGGTTTTATCAGCTACCGGAAAATCGGCTAGGTGCACACTATCCGGAGCCTCAGGAAATGCCGAGACAACCAGATTCTGGTATAGCTCCTCAGCCAGAAAGGGAGTAAATGGCGCCAGTAGCCTGGACAGTGTAACCAGACATTCGTAAAGGGTGGTATATGCCGAGAGCTTATCGGCATCGTTCTCGCTCTTCCAGAACCGCCGCCGGCTACGACGCACATACCAGTTAGATAGCTCGCCAACGAAACCTTCTATCCTCCGCCCTGCCTCGGTAGGGTTATAAACCCCCAGAGCCTCATCAACATCAGCGATAAGCTGATTAAGCTCAGAAATAATCCACCTATCCAGTTCCGGTGGCGCTAGTGAAGCTCCCTCTGAAGTAGGAACGAAAAGGTCAATATTAGCGTAGGTGACAAAGAAAGAATAGACATTCCACAGCGTCAAGAGGAAGCGGCGGGTTATCTCGGAGACTAATTTATCCGAGAAGCGGCGCACATTGCCCGGCGGCGAAGATGTGAGACAGTACCAGCGCAAAGCATCGGCCCCATACCTATCTATTACCGCCATTGGCTCCACCACATTCCCCTTAGCCTTGCTCATTTTTTCCCCTTTGTCATCAAGAATATGCCCGAGACAGATAACATTCTTAAAACAGGGGCGACCAAACAAAAGGGTAGCTATCGCATGCAGGCTGTAGAACCAGCCACGGGTCTGGTCGACGGCTTCACAAATGTAATCGGCGGGGAACCGCCCATCCTCAAGCAGGTCCTTATTCTCAAAGGGGTAGTGGTGTTGGGCTATCGGCATGGCTCCGGAATCAAACCAGCAATCAATCACCTCTGGCACCCGCCTCATCTTTGCGCCACACCCAGGACAATCAAAGGTTACTTCATCCACAAAGGGTCGATGCAAATCCAGGGGCTCTTTAAACCCGCTAACATTGGGCTTGCCCTTGAGCTCGTTTACACTGCCAATGCACTCGCAGTTACCACACGATTCACAACGCCAGACAGGCAGTGGCGTTCCCCAGTATCTCTCCCG
>DAOWJG010000025.1 GCA_030640485.1 Dehalococcoidales bacterium
AACAAGAACGTGGAGCTGGAGGGATTCGACCCCTCTACCTTTTGAATGCCAGTCCACCGCTCTCCCAATTGAGCTACAGCCCCAATATCTTTCCTTCCCCGCAATCTAATCTAGCAAAAAATACTATTTAATGCAAGCCTAGACCAAAGCCTCCCGGGACAGTCTTTCGTGAACTAGTCCCCACTAAGTAATTGCCTATCGCTGATAGATAGGTTACAATACTAAGCAAAACTCACTGGAGATACAATCATGAAACTTAACGGTCTATCCAAAATAGCTATCATTGTCCTCGTTCTGGGTATAGTCTTCTCGCTATCGTGTACCGGTCAAGCACCGGAGAAAAAAACAAAAACCTACTCAGCGCCGCCAGCGATGACTATTGATACGAGCAAGGCATATACTGCCACCATCGAAACTGAGAAAGGAAACATAGTCCTAGAGCTATTTGCCAGTGACGTCCCCACCACCGTCAACAACTTCGTCTTCCTTGCCGGTGAGGGGTTCTACGATGGCAGCACATTCCATCGGGTAATACCCGGTTTTATGGCTCAGGGGGGAGACCCTACGGGAACAGGAAGGGGTAATCCCGGTTACACCTTCGCCGACGAATTTACAGAGCACACTCATGTTGCTGGCGCTCTGTCTATGGCCAATTCTGGACCTGATACTAATGGCTGCCAGTTTTTCATTACCTATGAACCGCGGCACGACCTTGATGGCAAGCACACTGTCTTCGGTCAGGTAATAGCCGGGATGGATATCCTGAAAAAACTCACCCCCAGAGACCCAACCCAGAAACCGGACTTTGAGGGAGATAAAATAATACGGATAACTATTGAGGAAGGCTAACTGCATCTCAGATTAGGCTGGTTAATATCTCCCAACAGCCAAAAATACAGCTCAATTCAAGAAGGTAAGGGAAAGGAACCGCAGAGTATAAGAAAAGGATAATCACTGCATTCAAAACAGAAGACCATCATTAACCTAGCAGAGGAATTTCCCAAATCACTTTAAGGTTAGCCCTCTTTTGACAGCACGGTAAGATACTGAAGTCCCAGGGCAAGCACAAGTTTACTCTCAACATGAGCCAGAGAAATGCCCTCAATAAGTTTCATAATACTCTTCGGCGTTAATCTATGTAGGTGTATTTGCCGTGCCATAAAGGGATTCTTATATTGCCTTACCGCGGCAACCAGAGCCTGGAATCCCCTAAACGGCTCCCAGGGATAAACAATGATAGCTATTCCTCCCGGTCTAAGCACTCTAGCTATCTCGGCAAAGAACTGCCCCAAATCTGGGATATGTTCCACAGTATGCAGTGAATAGACTTTATCAAAGCTACTATCTTCAAATTCCAGGTTGGTAATATCACCGTATTTTACCTTCCGGGTAACCGCCTCCTTTAATGAGGCCTCGCTGATATCAATCCCAATCACGCCCTCGGTATAGGCTTCCATTTCCCTAACATAGAAGCCTCGGCTACAACCCAGGTCCAGGATCGCCTCTCCCGCCTTGGGTTTGAGATATTTTAGCAGGACGCCGAAGAGAGCCCAGTTGAAATTAAAGGCCATCCTGTAGTTACCCTTCGATGCTCTTCGGTCGCCGGTACGCTGTATCCTGGGAAAAGATGGCAGACCCCCACCACCGATTCTATTCAAAGCATTTAGTCTAGGCACAGCATCCCTCAATTCATAGATTGACTCAAGTAATGGCGAAACTACTTTTTTACTCCGGACTAACCCGCCTCTTGCAGACAGCGCCCACCTCCATTAAGTGACACCCCTGCATTTTTAAGATTTCTAAACCGCTTGACTCAAGCTCCTGGGTAAATTCCGCTTTGGAAATGGCGGTCTCATCAGGGTAAATCCACAGATGCAGCTTCTCCAGTAGCCCTCTCCAAAATCGGTAGGGTAGGCTTGGGGTAGGTACCAGGATTACGGCAATCCCATTTGGGGTCAGGAGGTCCCGGTGTAAACAAATCAGCCTCTTTCGCTCGTCAGGGGTATAGTGTTCTAGAAGCCCCTGGGAATGCACTATGTCATACTTCTCATCTGGCTCAAGGCTCGACAAATCTCGCAGCCAGAACTCCTTCTCGCATTTAAGGCAGGCCAGCCTCTTCTCAGTATCTTTAAGCACACTAGCGTTAAAATCGACCAGGGTTACCTTAGCCACCGGATATAGCTTGGTCATTTGTAAGGTGTGATAGCCAGTGCCACAGCCCAGCTCAATTACCTTAATCGGACCCGGGAAGCTAATCCCGCGGAGCAAATTGGCATAGGCTCGCCAAACAGTCCACAGGAGTCTCTGGCTAACCCGAACACGCCTATGATATTCGTCCCAATCGGTGACCACCCTCTCCATAGTTACCCCCATTATGAGTTCTTCTTAAGATAAACCAGGTACCGCAGGTAGGCTGAATGCACCTAACCAGCGCAGCAAAGAGCCCAAGCCCAGATAACCCAGATAGGCAAGAGCCATAGCCTTAACTGTTGAGCCGGCCCAGCAGGCAGCGAAGAATTTCCACGAACGGAAGCGCATTGTCCCCAGACTAACCGCCACCGGCGCAAAAAAAGGGTTAGGCACTGCGGACAGTACAAAAACGGCCAAGGCGCCTCTTTGATGAGCAAAATCCATCATCCGTGGTACCTTTAGCCACCTTAGAAATCGAGACATCCGGGAGGAATAGGCTTCATCGGCTGGGTCGGAAATATTAAACTGGGGGAGAAACCGGCGCCCCCCACGACCAGTTAAATAAAGTAGCATACCTCCGATACCGAGACCCAAGCCGGCGGTAGCACCAACTAATGCCGGATGTAGTATGCCGCCGAGGGTGAAGGTAAACACCATATAGGGGACCGGTATCGGTATACTGAAGCCAGTCACAATGGTCATAACAAAAAGGCCTAAATAGCCATAC
>DAOWJG010000064.1 GCA_030640485.1 Dehalococcoidales bacterium
AAAGTATCCGCTATTAACACTAGGTAGCTTTGAACCCTGAGGAGGTTTGAATTGGGACTATCACCTGAAGAAAAAAGAAGGATCTATGAAGAGGAGAAGGCACGAATTGAAGCGCGGGAAAAGATAGAGAAGAAGAAAAAGATATCGGAAGGGGCTTCAAGTACCAGCCTAAAGCCGAATGTTGCAGGACTGCTATGTTATCTCGGTGTCTGGGTAACGGGCATTATCTTTCTTATTATAGAAAGGAAGAACAGGATAATCCGCTTCCATGCCATGCAGTCACTGGTCACTTTTGGCATCCTGGGCATTATTATAGCTATCGCTGATGCGGTTCGCAGATGGGCATCTTGGGCAGGCTGGGAATGGTTTTCCTATCCCCTCGGGATTACTGCCAGCGTCGTTTTCGGGGTTTTCCTGACAATTGCCTTCGTATTGTGGATAGTCCTGATGTATCGGGCTTATCATAATCGCCCGATAAGGCTCTCTCTATTTGGTGACCTAGCTCAGAAATGTATAGCTAAGCTGGATGGTATCAACGAAGAAGAGCTTGAGCAAGGAACCAAACTTCCTAAGTCCAAAACAGAGCCAGAATCCCTCTCCCCTACTGCAGCCAAAGAGGACAAACAAACCAAGGGCGAGTCAGGACGCTACCCCGGTGATAGAAGAGGCGGCAGACTTGCATCATCTATCGCCGCCATTGTTTGGAGTAGTCTTCTCCTGGTATTCTTCAATTTTTTCAGTGAATATCTGGCATATTATCAACGTGAAATAATAGATGGCATCACCAAATGGAACCTATACCCGCTCTTAACGCAGGACTTCAGTTTAGTGTTACCAATTCTAAATGCAACGTTAATTCTGTCTATTGTGGGGCGTATTATCCTGATTATTTTTGACAAATATATGCTGCGCCAGATTATCCTAATCGTTGTCCATATATTTGGCTTGGTAACCACTTTGACCTTCCTGAACGTATTTCCTTTTGATTTTAGCGTGATACCTCATAGTGGTGTCGCCGGCGCTCTCCCCACCGTCGCGATAATAGTTATGGTCATTATCGCCGTTGCATTAGGAATCGAAGCGCTTGTTAGATTCATAAAGTTAATGGTTAATATAGTTAAAAAGCGTGACTCTCAGTCATATAAGGAGGTTTGAATTGGGACTATCACCTGAAGAACGGAGAAAAATCTATGAGGAGGAAAAGGCGCGGATTGAAGCACAGGAGACGATAGGGAAGAAAAAGAGAATGAAGGGCGGTTCAACAACGAGTCTAAAGCCGAATGTCGCTGGACTATTATGTTATCTCGGCTTCTGGGTAACCGGTATTATTTTCCTCTTTATAGAAAAAAGGGACCGGTTAGTCCGTTTCCACGCCATGCAGTCGCTGGTTACTCTTGGCATCATCCATATTATTTGGGGCATCGCAAGCAGCTTTGGTGGCTGGCCATGGGCTTTGGGCTGGTGGGGGCGAGGATTTCTCAACCCCGTGGCTATTGCTGCCACAGTAGTTGTCATAGTTTTCTTCGCCCTCTGGTGGATACTGTGGGGAATCTTGATGTATAAAGCCTATCACGGAACGCCGTTCCGGCTTGGCGCATTCAGCGATCTAGCCGAGAAATGCTTGGCTAAATTAGATGCCGAGAAGTAATGAGTGATTATTTCCATTTGACAAAATCCACACTAGGTTATACTCTTAGGCTAGAGATAATTATTAGCCATCGACCAGATTGGCGGTGAGCTCTGAAAAGTGAATATGATAGATATAGATTCAGTCGCTTGGATCAGATGCGACCGAGACGACCAGAAATTGAGATTGCCGTTTTGGATGCCTTCTCTGTGGGAAGCAGGGAGGGTATTTTTATTGTTTGGCTAGCGGAAGGGTAAAATGCTTAAGCTGGGATTTATTGGCGCCGGCACCATAGGCAGCTCCCTTGCCCTGCAGTTAAGCAGCAAGGGCTACCCGGTAGTGGCCGTATCCAGCCGGCATCAGACCTCAGCCGGAAACCTGGCCCAAGCAATTTGTGGCTGCTCACCGGTTAACAGCAATCAAGCGGTGGCCGATACTGCTGAGCTTGTCTTCATTACCACTCCCGATGACGTTATTGCCTCCGTAGCGTCCCAGACAAAGTGGCACCGGGGACAGAGGGTAGTTCACTGCAGCGGTGCCGATTCAACCGATATTCTGGAGCCCGCCAGAAAATCAGGTGCCTGTGTTGGTGTCTTTCACCCTTTGCAGACCTTTGCCAGTGTAAAACAGGCAATCGAAAACACGCCCGGCTCAACCTTCGCCCTGGAGGCCGAGGGACCCCTGCTAAAAATACTCCAGACTATAGCTACCGCCCTTGGGGGTCGCTTGATTGAGCTAAAGGCAAACGACAAGGTGGTCTATCATGCGGCGGCAGTTATTGCCTGTAACTACCTGGTAACTCTGGTTAAACTAGCTACCGACCTGTGGCAGACCTTTGGTATCCCCATAAATCAGGCTACCGAGGCACTGCTGCCACTAGTACGGGGCACAATTCACAATATTGAAACTGTCGGCATACCTGAGTGTCTCACCGGACCGATTGCCCGCGGCGATAGTGGCACCATAAAGAAGCATCTCGGGGCGCTACAGAAAGCCGCCCCTGACTTGCTTACCACCTATAGAGAACTCGGTCTCAAGACGATCCCCATTGCTTTAGCTAAGGGAAGGATAGATGAGCACCAGGCGGAGGAGCTAAGGAGTATACTGGAGCAATCTAACCAGTAAAGAACAAATTGGGGGAGGAGCTAATGAGAATAATGCTTAAGAGCAAAATTCACCGCGCCCGAGTCACCGCCGTCAATATTGATTACGAAGGCAGTATCGGCATTGACGAGAAACTCATGTGGGAAGCTGACATCCTGCCCTATGAGCAGGTGCAGGTGCTAAATCTCAACAACGGCGCCCGTTTTACCACCTACGCCATCAAGGGAGAAAAAGATGGTGAAATCTGCCTCAATGGCGCCGGGGCTAGATTAGCTGCCAAGGGGGATACTATTATCATTCTGGCCTACTGCCAGGTTGAGGATGATGAAGCCCTTAATTTCCTGCCCAAACTGGTATATGTTGATGCCCGAAATGCCGTCGTTGAGAGTAAACGGCTGATTGGGGCGATACCCTTTTAAAGGAGAGAACCGGTGCGAATTTCCATAAATCAGATAAGAGATATGAAAAGAAAAGGCGAGAAAATTACTATGCTCACCGCCTACGACTACACTACCGCCAGGATAATTGATGAGGTGGGGATACCGCTCA
>DAOWJG010000154.1 GCA_030640485.1 Dehalococcoidales bacterium
AATGAAGTTAAGTACGCGCCCTACGTTGAGATGTTTGAAAAACTGCTGCCGCAAGTCAAAGACCCGCTGGAACTCTGGGACCTCTATGCTGAGGAGTATGCTCATCGGCCTGAGTTCGTTCACAAGTATCGCTATGGCTATAGCTTCCACGGCGGCCATCCTCACATCATATACGGACAGGGCATCTACGGGCTGAATTATCTCGGCAAGCTCTTCTTGGCCGGTGCCACCGACTTTGAAGCCGCCAGAAGGGTGGGCTTCGAACCTTTCGCCTCAGTAGAAGAGGCCATCGCCGAGGCGGAGAAGTTGATGGGCGAAGATTGCAGTATTAGCAACCTTGATTTATCACAGGGGGTTTTCATTCCCAATGTCGAGCCGTAAGTAAATCTATCCTTATGTATGTGCTATGAGTGCTCTATAAACATGTGTTAATATATACATTATATAAGAAGATAGTATATTAATAGGCATATATTCTGGTGTTAGCTTACCCAGTTGGCCTGATTAAATGATGTCTTTATGGGCTAGGTTAGAGGTAGTAGGCCCCAGTTTCTTTGGATACCAGCCGGGCGCGAGGAGATTTCATTGCTGTTAAGCCATCGGTCAATCTGACCTTGAAGAAGGCTCATACGGCAACTAATAGGCGTGAGATTGAGGTTTCACTCAGTGTTTCAAGGTCTCAAGCTGGCTTAAAATGGAAGCGAGGACTGAGTATGGTAAATAAACTTTTCATTGTTTTGGCTAGCGGGGATAGAGATGTGGCTTTAGAGGTCGGGCTCTTCTACCCCCTGACTGTCGCTAAAGAGAAGTGGATGGAAGAGGTTAAAGTAATTCTCTTTGGGCCATCCGAGAAACTCGTCGCTCACGATAAGAAGGTTCATAAAAGGATAAAGAGGTTACAGAAGGCCGGTGTTGAGATTCTGGCCTGTAAATACTGCTCTGATAAAATGGGGGTAAGCGAGATACTTGAGGGGTTGGGTATTAAGGTGGTCTATGTTAGCTCGATGATGGCTCAAATGCTAAAGGATGGTTGGGCGTCGCTAACATTTTGAGAGCTTAGTCTGCATCCTCAAGGTGTATCTCTAAAAGGTTTGGGGTGCAGTTGTATCTTGGATAACGTTTCACTCATTCATCCCTGTAAACGGGGACATATGGCATCTAGCAGTTAGCCTCAGGACTGGGGTGGTTACTTGAGACCATCTATGCCATCGGCTAGTTCTTCTAATATTATCTCGGCGGCAATCTGAGCTGCCTTCTCCGCGGGGAGGCGGCATTTATTGGCGCCATCATTGGCGATAAATCGTGCTAGCTCCTCCGGGTCCATTGTGTTATATTCCTTGCCCATTATTTGAGGCCGTATATCACCACACATCGTGCTGCCAAACTCCTGCCGGAACCTCTCACAAAAACCGAAAGCCCTGAGAGAATTCCCTCAGAGCTTATGTTATATAGTATCATATTTTGGCTGGACATGTCAACTATTTGTAGCTAACCATTCTTTAGTGCTGATAGCCTTCGCTGTTTCTTCAAGACTGACAGATGATGGGACTTCCTGCTGCACGTGAAGTCCTCAGTCTTCCCCTAAATACTAATAGCGGCCATATCAGCGTTAATTTCTACCATTATTTGATGTTTTGTTTCACAAATCTATTGTTTTTTTGCGGGCACTGCTTTATTATTTATTTAAATATAATCTATGCGGTATGTATAAAGGAGGTGTGCTTTGACCAGACTGACGCTTCAAACTGGCCCCGGGGTTTTTGAGGTTCTTGCCAATGTCTGTCGGAGTTATCAAGAAGCAGTAAAGCAGTTCGTAGAAAACTCGGCTGACGCGATACAGCAGGCGAGCACTGACGAAGGGCGAATCTCAGTTCACCTTCAGTGTGACCTCGATAGCGAGCAAAATAGACTCTTGAAGACTATTACCATCACTGACGATGGGATTGGTATGAGCAAGGAAAAGATGGAGCGTATTCTGCAACATATTGGCGACTCAGAGAAGATGCAACTGGCACTGAGGGGTGAGAAGGGCATTGGTATACTAGCCTTTTCGTTAGTAGCCCAAGAGCTACATATTGCGTCTACTGATACCGATGGTGTGCCGTCAAGCTGTTTGGTACTGAAACGCCCTTGGCTGAGAACCGGGCAGGCTGCGGTTGTTGAGCATTGTGCTCGCCATTCTCATTCGCGGCGTGGTGCTATTACTTACCTGGAGGGGATTCTGCCTGAAGTAGCTGGCAGGCTTACCAAGGAGCGCCTGAAGGAATACTTGGGTCGCGAATTTACCAACGACTTACGGCAGGGCCTCTATGCGATGTCCATCTCAGATGACGATGAATTCGAGCCAATCCCGCCCAAGAGGTATCGTGGTATAAAGGCGATGTCAACTTCTATATCACTGGGACGATTTGGCTCAGTATCAATTGAGCTCCACGTGCTGCCCTGGGATATGGCGGATGCTACGGTAAGCCTTTATGGACGCGGAGGGATGCGTATTTGCCTGCTGACTGACCTCGACGATTTTAAGTCGCTTCCCTGGATCGATAAGCGTATTGAGGGTTATGCTCGCTTCGATAATCTTAAACGTACGGCTGATAAGACAGCCGTGGTGCAGGACCAGGTCTACCAGTCATTTGTCTCGGGGCTGCGCCGAATTGAACCGGAAATCAGGGAGATGGTAGATAGAATAAGCGCCAGTTCCCTGGAGCGAAGGTTTGAGATTGTGCTGGGTAAAACGGGTCGGCTAATAGACAAATTTCTGCGCTACCGTGATAGGGGACTATTAGCTGACCTGCCCTATCGTTCCCTGAGACGGAGAGCGGAGAAGAGGATAGCCGCTACCGATGTTGCTAAGAGCGCCTCTCCTGGGGTTGAATCATCGGCTGAGAGGCAGGTTGACCCGCAGTATCCGGCTGATGCCCGTATTCTCCCAATTAGGCTATATTCTCCGCCTCAGGAAAGGTCCCAATCCCGAAGCTGGTACGACCCGGATAGTGGCTATATCTGTATTAATCGGGAGCACTCTGAGTTCCTGTTGTCTCAGCGGGAGGATGCCCGCTGTATACGTTATCTATTTACCATATGGGTTAAGGAGAGCCTGCTGCAGGAGTATGGTGCCGATGCCGAAAGGCTGGCTGATGAGATGATTGGTAGGCTGGCTGAGGCGGAGCCTTTATTATGGTAGCTGGGCTGATTGTGGGTGGACGGGTGATATGTTGTGCCTTCCGTGGCGAGTCTTTAACTGCCCGGTGTGGCGATAGAATTAAGGCAATGGAAAGAAAGTAGCTAGGAGGTAGAATGAAAGCGGTAGTGAAGCC
>DAOWJG010000206.1 GCA_030640485.1 Dehalococcoidales bacterium
GCTACCTCCTTTATCTCACCGGCGCTGGCGACATTGGGTACATCCTTTAGGAAAATGACCTTCATAGTTTCTACCTTTCTTATAATTATACTTCACCTGGAAGTGAAGTAAAAGCTTATTGCCGCTATTAGGTGAGGAATTTTGTAGCCTGAATGGCGGCGGTAGCCCCATCGCCGGCAGCGATTATTGCCTGCCGGGGGGAATTCTGGCGTATATCACCGGCGGCAAAGACGCCGGCTACTTCGGTCTCCATCTCACTGTTGGTGATGATAAAGCCAGCCTCATCTAAGGGCAGAACACCCTTAAGATATTCGGTATTAGGGTTGAAGCCAATCGCGACAAAGACCCCTGAGATATCCAGGGTAGATTCTTCGCCTGTTTTCACCTGGCGCAGTTTGATTCGCTTAACCAGGTCTTCACCCTCAATTTTCTCAACCACAGTATTCCACCGGAAGTCAATCTTGGGTTCAGAGAAGGCTTTTTCTTGAAGAATGGGCGTGGCGCGGAGTTGGCGGCGGCGGTGAATTACGGTAACCTTGGCCGCGAACTTGGCTAGATGCCGGGCTTCAGTAATGGCAGCGTTGCCACCACCGACTATTGCTACCTCAAGTTCCCGGAAGAAGGCACCGTCGCAGGTAGCACAGTAGGATACCCCCTTACCGGTAAACTCTTCTTCTCCAGGAACACCTAGTTTTTGTCGGCGGCAGCCACCGGCGATAATTACCGCCCTGGCGGTAAAGCTGCCTTCAGTGGTTTCGACTACTCTTTGCTTTTCTCGGAGTTTTAAGCCAGTAACCTCAGCGATGGTGGTTTCCAGACCATATTTGGTTGCCTGCTTAAGCATTAACTCGCCGAGTTCAGGTCCACTAATGCCCTCCGGGAAACCCGGGAAGTTATCTAACCGCTCGGCATTTACTATCTGACCGCCAATTAATCCCTTTTCTATAAGCAGGCTGTGGAGCCTGGCTCTGGCTGTATAAATTCCGGCGGTAAGTCCCGCCGGACCGCCACCAATAATAATTACTTCATAATCACTGGTATTAGGTATCAATCTAGCCTCCTAATTATCTTCCTTGCCGAAATTCTTCTTTAATCCTGATAACTATCTCGGGACTGGAAACTAAGTCGGTAACAGTCATGGCTAGGGCTTTGGCTGCGTCACAGAGACCACGGCTCCCGGTCGCTGAAGCGGCCGCGGCGGCAAACTGGGGAGAGTGGATGGCTACATCCTTGGGGGCGATGGCTACCCCGGGGTGAATGCTGGGCACTAATTGACTGACATTACCCATGTCGGTGCTACCAAAGGCACTATCGGGGTCGGTGAGCTTAAGGTGACGTCCTAAAAACTCCATATTCCGCTTGAATAGTCGGGCCAGGGTGGGATTATTACGCATGGGAGCATAGCTGATGCCTCCCCACCTATGTTCCAGCCGAGCCCCGGTGGCGGTAGCCGCTCCCACAAAGCAGTTTGTGACCTTTTGCTTTAGTTCATCAAGATAGGTATCGTCCTCAGCCCGCACGATGAAGATGCCGGCACTACGGGCGGGGACGATATTGGCTGCCTCCCCACCGTCAGTAATAATCCCATGGATTCGAGCACTGTCCTTGATGTGTTGCCGCAGCGAGTTGATAGCGGTGAAGGACTGAATCATTGCCTCTAGGGCATTGATACCCATCTCTGGTCGTGCCGCAGCGTGAGCTGCCCTGCCGAAGAACTCAACCTCTAGAGTCTGGCAGGCGAGGGCCTGGGTAGTAGCCGTGTCATGTGTCCCCGGGTGCGCCATCATAGCTATGTCTATATTGTCAAAGGCTCCCCGGTCGGCCATTATCGCCTTGCCCCCATATATCTCTTCAGCTGGGGTGCCCATAATGAGAATACTTCCCCCGAATTGGTCAATCGCCGGCTTAGAAGCTATGGCGGCACCAACCGCGCTGGTAGCGATAAGGTTATGGCCGCAGGCATGCCCGAGTTCAGGCAGAGCATCGTATTCCGCCAGAATGGCGATAACCGGTTTTCCCTGTCCGTAGCTTCCCCGGAAGGCGGTCGGTAGCCCACAGATACCCTCTTCTATAGTGAAGCCGTTTTCCGCTAGGTATTGAGTTAGCCAGGTGACGGCCTTAGTTTCCTTAAAACCCAGCTCCGGGTTAGCGTGGATTTTCAAACTGAGCTCGTTAAGCTGCTGGTAGTGGGCATCTACTTCACCGATGACCGAAGCCTTTAGGTTTTCCATATTCACCCTCTTACCTTGTTCTGAGAACAACCTCTAAACTACCAAACTGGTTTTATTATAGCTTAGTGGGGTTAGGATTTCTAGGTTTTAACACCCATTAAGTTCCTAAAGCAGTTGGACGGAAGCCAGGGTGAAGAAGTTATCTATGCTGGACGGGGTTAAGTTCTTCTTTCTTGGGGGGTGGAAA
>DAOWJG010000073.1 GCA_030640485.1 Dehalococcoidales bacterium
GCAAAGGATAATGGAAAAGGTGCTCTTCTGTTGGAGTGGCGGCAAAGACAGCGCTATGGCTCTATATGAAATTCAAAGAAGTAAAGAATACGAAATAGTATCTTTACTAACCACGATAACTGAGGACTATGATAGAGTTAGCCTGCACGGTGTGCGCCGGACTCTAGTCGAGTATCAGGCATGCTCTTTAGGCTTACCCCTTGAAGAAGTTCTTATTCCCAAAGATTCTCCCAATAAAGAATATGAGTCTAAAATGAGAGCCACCCTCACCAAGTTTAAACAAGCCAGCGTTTCCCTGGTAGTTTTCGGCGATATTTTTTTGGAAGAGGTACGGGAATATCGAGAACATAACCTATCACAGCTAGGCATGAAGAGCCTCTTCCCAATATGGGGGCGGGATACCGCTGAACTTACCCAGTCATTTATAGCCCTAGGCTTTCACGCCATTACTACCTGTGTTGATTCGAAAGTCCTAGATAAGAGTTTTGTCGGCAGGATATTGGATAAATACTTCTTAGCCGACCTTCCCCCAAATGTTGACCCGGCGGGTGAGAATGGAGAGTTTCATTCCTTCGTGTTTGATGGGCCAATATTCCGAGAGAAGATAGTCTATGACCTCGGTAAGCATGTATTAAGAGATTCATTCTATTTTTGTGACTTATTGCCAACAAAACCAGATAGCTAAAAGGGCGCTCTAGAGGGGCGAAGCCCCTCTCTTAAAATATCTTCCCCTCCTTGAAGGGAATAAATACTAAGGAGAGTCAAAGAGAGGCTTCGCCTCTCTTACATACAACTCCCCTTCCCCCTGATAAGGGGAAGGGGATAAAGGGGATAGGGTTACCTAAACAACAAATCAGGAGGGTGAGGTAGATAAATAATCCTATCAAATTTGGCACTGATGGCTGGCGGGGGGTAATTGCCCAGGATTTTACCTTCAATAATGTGCGGGTATGCGCTCAGGCAGTAGCCGACTATCTCAAAGAGACCGGCTTAGCCCAACGAGGACTAATCATAGGCTATGATACCCGCTTTGCCTCCGAGGACTTTGCCGCCGCCGCTGCTGAAGTAGCTGCCGGCAACGCAGTCAAGGCATACCTCTGCCCCAAGGCTACCCCAACACCAGCGATAAGTTTGGGTGTTATCGCCCAAAAAACCGGCGGTGCTATCATCATAACTGCCAGCCACAACCCGGCTAACTGGAACGGCTTTAAATACAAAACTGAATCTGGCTCCAGTGCTTCATCTGAGGTTACCACTAAAATAGAAGAAAATATTATTCGTACCCTAGCAACAGGAAAGACAAAACAGATACCTCTAGCCCAAGCCATAGAACAAAACCGGGTAAAATATCTTGACCTAGCTCCAGCTTACTATCAACAATTAACCAATCTTATCAACCTGGATGAAATCCGTCACTCCCGGTTAAAAGTAGTTGTTGACCCTATGTACGGGGCGGGTATCGGCTATTTCCAGAAATTACTCGGCAACGGAGTCTTTGAGCTTATAGAGATAAACAATGAACGAAACCCCCTATTCCCAGGCATGCGACAGCCAGAACCAATCGCCGCTAACCTGTCCAAGCTCTCAGCCACCGTCAAAAGAGAAAAAGCCAGCGTCGGCCTGGCTACTGATGGTGATGCCGACCGTCTCGGTATTATAGACGAAAATGGCGTTTATATAAGCACCCTCCACGTCTTTGCCCTGCTCTGCCTCTACCTGTTGGAGATACGCGGTGAGCACGGTCCTATAGTCAAGACAATAACTATGACCAGTATGCTCTACCGCCTGGAAGAACTCTTTAATGTACCCGTTTATGAAACACCGGTAGGCTTTAAGTATGTAGCTCCCTTAATGACCGCCGAACAGGCGCTTATTGGCGGTGAGGAGAGTGGTGGCTACGGCTTCCGAGGTCACATACCAGAAAGAGACGGTATTCTGGCTGGTCTCTACTTCCTTGACCTGATGATTAAAACCGGTAAAAGCCCGTCACAACTTATTAACTATCTCCACAGTAAGGTCGGCCCTCACTACTATAAGCGCGTAGACGTAAAATTCAGTGAGAGTGCGCGTCAGGCTATCAACAACCGCATCAGAGATTATTCTCCAGAGGCTATTGACAGCATCAGGGTAGTTAGCTCAGATACCAAGGATGGCTTCCGATTTATCCTGGCTGATAATTCCTGGCTACTTATCAGGTTCTCTAAAACTGAGCCACTACTTCGCCTCTATGCAGAAAGTAATACCCAGAACCGGGTGGAGAGGTTACTTGAGCTGGCTCAAGGATTGGTTGAGGGTAAAGCCCACTAAATAAAACCATAAAGGGGGTGAAGCCAATAGGAAATCTTAGCTTAGATGACCCCCAGGTATTCAAGCAATATGACCCGGAAGGCATGCTAACCCACCTCCACGAAATGCCGCTGCTCTGCCAGCGGGCATGGCAGATGGCTATGAAGTTTGACCTGCCCCAGGACTATGCCAGTGTCGACAAGGTGCTCATCCTGGGCATGGGCGGTTCCGCTATCGGTGGTGATTTAGCAGCTAGCCTGGCGCTGTCTGAGGCTAGACTTCCCATTATCGTTTGCCGCGGTTATGAACTACCCGCCTTTACTGATACTAAAACTCTGGTCATCGCCTCCAGCTATTCAGGGAATACCGAGGAAACGCTAGCCTCATTCGAGCAAGCCCTAAAGACAGAGGCCAAAAAACTGGTAATTACCACCGGCGGCAAACTAAAAGCCATAGCTGAGAAGAGAAACGTCCCTATCTTCAGCTTTGATTATGAAGCCAAGCCCCGCGCCGCCCTACCCTTCAGCTTCATGCCCATCCTCTGCTTTCTACAAAGGCTTGGCTTCATAAGTGATAAATCACAAGACATAACCGAGACAGTGGCGGTTTTACAAAAACTATCATCAGAGATAACTGAAGACATCTCCCTTCCACAAAATCCAGCTAAGCAACTGGCCGGCAGGCTCTACAATCACCTGCCGGTAATATATGGAGCCGGTATCGTCTCCGAGGTAGCCCGCCGCTGGAAAACCCAATTGAACGAGAACAGCAAGGCCTGGGCCTTCCATGAAGTCTTCCCGGAACTCAATCACAACGCGGTAGTCGGTTACCAGTTCCCAGCAGAGTTGGCTAATCAGATAGTGGTGGTTTTGCTCCGCTCCGCCTTACTGCCCAAGCGAATCCAGCTCCGCTACCGAGTAACCTGCCAGCTCCTAGAACAGGCTAGGGTTACCTACCAAATTGTGGAGGGGAGTGGCCGAAGCCTCTTGAGCCAGATAATGAGCCTAGTCCTCTTTGGCGACTATGTCAGCTACTATCTGGCAATGCTGTATCGGATTGACCCCTCCCCTGTAAAAGCGATAGACTTCCTAAAAGAACAGCTAGCCCGGGATAAAGGGGACCAGTAGCCTACCCATAAACGGAGGGGGTATCAATGTACTATTTTGCCTATGCCTCAAATCTCAACCGCAAACAGATGCGAGAACGCTGCCCTGAGAGCCAGCCTAAGTTTTCTGCCACCCTCCACCACTACCAGCTGGTATTCATCGGCTGGTCCCGAAAGTGGCGGGGTGGCACCGCCAGCATCAGACCCATTAGAGGCGGGAAGGTCCTGGGTGCCATCTATGAAGTCTCCGAAGAATGCCTGAGGCAACTGGACAAATACGAAGGCAGTGATTACCGCCGGTTAAATGTCATCGTCAATAATGAAGACGGCGAGCCGGTAGAAGCCGTAACCTACATCAGGAGCGGACAAGCCGAACCAGCCAAGCCTTCCCCGGAGTATCTAGCCATAATTCAGCAGGGCTATAAAGACTGGAGGCTGGTGTGAGGCCGTGCAGTAAAAGC
>DAOWJG010000061.1 GCA_030640485.1 Dehalococcoidales bacterium
AGCACTACTTCCTCTCCCGGGCGATACTCCACCTCAAAAATGCTGTCCTTCATAGGTCACCTCCCCTATTCTTTTATGATTACTTCCGACCCTTGATTCTACTCTGTTGGAATTGAATCCTTAGCCTGTCCGCCTCCAGTTTCGCCTCGCTGATTGTCAGGCCAACCAGAGAGCGAGGCAGAATGACATTCCGCCTAAAACCAGCCACCTGAATGGTAAGCTCATCGCCATTCTGTATTAAAGATACCGGCTCCTTACTTGCAAAAGGCAGGGCAAGAGTGAGGACATAGTGTTTATCCTCCCTCTGGATACTTTGAACCTGCCCCCGAGAGAAAACTGCGGTGGGATCTTTTTCTCCATAAAGCGCCTCCGCCATAGTCCGCAGCATCGCTTTGCCCACTATCTCCCGCTTAAAAAGAGGGGCATCTAAGATAGGTAGCGGGGCAAAATCCTCCTCAATTACTTTATGATATTTTCTTTGGTTATCCTTCCACACCCGAAAATAGCTATCCTTAACCCTGTCCGGAAGCAGGCGATTACAGATAATAAGGTCGGTGAAATAGCCGTAGAGATTAAAATAGGTAAAACTGCGCTGGGCTTCTTTAATCACCATCTTTTCTGGGTTAACCACTAAGCGTACTGAAGTTATTTCAGCATCGGTAAGTAGGGTCTGTATCCTTTTTAGCTTGGAATAGAGGTCTTCAATTGATTTCAAAACCTTATCATCTGGGAGAGGCATACTCGTTATTGTCCTCATCAGGGGACGTATCCCGGTGATAATCTTCCGCCCGATAGGAAACAGCCGTTTCATCCACCAATTAAGCATCTCAGGAACACTGAGCAGACGCAGTGTCTCCCCGGTGGGGGCACAGTCGACAATAATGACATCATAGTCTCCTACATCCTGATAATGAAGAATATATAATAGATTAGCTAGTTCCTCCATTCCGGGAGAAAAGGCTATCTCCTCAGCGACCACGTCATCTACTCCCCGCCAAGCTAGAAGCGCTGACAAATAATTGTGAATGTCTCTCCGGCTATACTCTAGAGTCTGAGCCAGGTCGGTTTCCTGCCCCCAAAGATTTGGAATTATGAGCCGTGGCTCATTGCCCAGAGGGAAATCAAAAGAGTCGGAGAGACTGTGAGCCGCATCGGTGCTGAGAACAATAGTTTTGTAGCCTAAATCTGCCGAGCGTAACGCAGTAGCCGCCGCCACACTAGTCTTGCCTACTCCACCCTTACCGGTGTACAAAATAACTCTCATTAGCTTAGTCCTCGGAATATCTATAGGAGTCTATATACCTATGAAGCCCCCGTCTACTCCTACCTTTATTCCTTGCTGCCAACCATCGCTCATCCCAGAGCGGTATGGATTAGATTATCGCTATCTTTATCTTAGCATAATCCTGGCATCCACCACCCAATAACCCTCCTCCAGTGGCATCACCTTCACTGGATTAAAGTCCAGCTCTGAAATCTGGGGAATATCTTCAACCAGAGCCGAGAGTCTGAGCAGCAAGTCCTCCAGAGCTTCAGTATCACTGACCGGTGTCCCTCGGAAGCCTTGAAATAACTTGGCCATCTTAATCGAGCTTATCAGTTCTCTAGCATCCAAATCAGTGAGCGGGTGTAATCTAACAGCGACATCCTTTAACAGTTCGGCATATATCCCACCAAGGCCAAACATTATTAACGGTCCAAATGACGGGTCCTCAATAACCCCGACGATAGCTTCAATGCCTCCCGTTACCATACGCTGGACGGTAACTCCCTCCATCTCCTGCTGACGACCGATTTCAATAAGCCTAGCCTTAATATTCCCAAAGGCACTCTTCACCTCGCTCTCCGATTTGAGGTCTAGTATCACCCCACCGACATCAGTTTTGTGCACGATAGTAGACGAGGCAAGCTTGATGGCAACCGGAAAGCCTGTCCTCGAGGCTAAATTAGCCGCCTCAGCTGCCGTTCTAGCCACCAGCGTCTCAGTAATTCGTATACCATAACAATTGACTAACTCAGCTATCTCCTCCGCCGAAAGCCATAGCGGTCTCCGGGCAGTGCGGGTTAGCGCTGATTTAACAATCCGGCATGCCCTCTCCCGCTTGATTCCCCGAATCCTAGGAATAGTGCCCTTGGGTCTAGTCAACAGCTCACCATATCCAGCCACCTTAGCCAGCGCCGAGACAGCATCCTCAGGGAAATCATAACAAGGTATGCAGTTACTACCAGCGACCAAATTTCTAGCGGAGCCCTCCCGTCCCATAAGACATGCCAGCAACGGCTTCTCATTACGCTTGAAAGCAGGTGCTGCTTGCCTTATAGCATTTCCCATTGCCTCTGAGGGAACAATAGTCGGCGGTATCGCCAGCACGATAGCAGCGTCAAAATCTTTATCACCGGCAAGCACCTTCAACACCGCGGAGAACTCGTCCTGGGTAGCACCGGCAGTAACATCGAGAGGATTAAAAAATGAGCTAATACGCTTAATAATCGACGCCAGTTTATGCTGTGTTCCTGAAGAGAACTGCGGCAGAATCAGGCCGTTATTCTCGCAGGCATCAGCTGCTAGTACCCCCGGACCACCTCCGTTAGTTAATATGGCTACCCTCCTACCCTTGGGCACCGGCTGGTTAGCCAGCAGTATTGCCACATCGAAAAGCTCTGCCATGATACCTACCTTGATGATACCAGCCTGGCGAAAGAGAGCCTCGGAGGCTATCTCAGAAGTAGCCAAGGCTCCGGTATGCGATGAGGCAGCACGCGACCCCGCGGCAGTCGTGCCACTCTTGACAGCAACTATCGGCTTGATAGCTGATACCCGGCGGGCAATACGGCCAAACTTGCGTGGATTACCGAATGACTCCAAGTAAAGTAAGATAACCCGGGTTGCTGGGTCTTGCTCCCAATACTGCAAAAGGTCATTGGAAGAGATATCAGCGCGATTCCCCACACTTACGAAGCTGGAAATGCCCATATTAAACTTCCTGGCGTAGTCCAAGATGGCCAGCCCCATAGCCCCACTCTGAGAGAGGAAACCGATGTTCCCGTGCGGCGGATAGTAAGGTGAGAAGCTGGCGTTCATTTTTACTGCCGGCTCAGTATTAATGACCCCCATACAATTTGGTCCTACCAGTCGCATGCCGTGGCCCAGCGTAACATAGCGCAGTTCCTCCTCTCGGGCTGCCCCCTCCTTCCCCACCTCCCTAAAGCCATCGGAGATGACAATCAAGGCACGTACATCCTTGCCCCCACACTCATCAGCGACCTTAACCACAAACTGCGCCGGTACTATAATAACCGCCAGATCGACCTTGCCTGGGATATCAAGCACTGATGGATATGCCTTTACCGACATCACTGCTTCTGCTTTAGGGTTCACTGGATAGACCACTCCAGAAAAACCACTCTTCATCAAGCACTCAAAAAAGAGGTTCCCGATAGTGTCCGGGCTCCTGGAAGCACCAATCACGGCTATTGAGCGTGGCGATAGGATAAAACTAAGCGAGGCTAGCGTTGAGATGCGCTCCCTCTCTTCCTCCTTCTTCACCACTCTTCTGGTACGGGCTATAGGAAAGGTAACGTAGTATTCACCCTCCTCAAGACGGCTGATGATATGAAAGCCATAGTCTCGAAAAACAGTCATCATCTCTTCATTTTCAGCTAACACGCTGGCTTCAAAATCAGTGATACCACTGTCGCGGGCCACATTGGCTAACCACTCCATAAGCCTGGTGCCAATACCCCTTCCCTGATAGGAGTCCTCAATGACGAAAGCTACCTCGGCGGTGGACTTTTTAGGCAACCGATAGTAACGCCCAATAGCTACTATGTCCTCGCGCTGTCCCCTCAGCATTTCGGCAACAAAGGCAAAGGTATCCTTGTAGTCCACCGTGCAAAATCGGATGGCATCCTCGCGGCCAAGTACCGGGATATGATGGAAGCGCAGGTACTTAGTACGAGGGCTAAGCCGGGATATAAAGGCAAGCCACCGCTCAATATCTTCCCTCTTGATTGGCCTCAGCCTCATTCTGGAGCCGTCCTTCAGCAGCACCTCGGTTTCATATTGCGACGGATATACTATATTGATTTCACCAGCCATAGCTACCTCTCCGCGGGACATCCCATAAGCAATACCTCGCTTCGCCAGTGCCAGAAGTAAACGCAGACCTTGGCAAACTAAAGGCTCTCTCTTGGAGAATTATGGTAAGTGGTAGTCCTCAATAATGCTGCCCCTTTGGTCATCAGACAAGCTCCCAAGTAATACTACCTTACTCGTCTTAAGCCGATTCCGGTTGTCGAGTCCTCACCAGAAATACTGGGCTAGAGACCCCTTGCAGGACCTTGGTGGCAACACTGCCATAGGCCCATCGGCTCAATCCGGAGCGGGCATGGGTTGACATGACAATGAGATTGAAGGGATTGGTATTGGCGTAGTCAACAATCTCTTCCGCAGGTTCACCGGCTCGCACCTCGGCACGCACTCTAAGACCAGCATCCTTGAGCCGCTGCTCTATTCCAGCCAGATATTGCTCGGCTAATATCTTATACTTAGCCGCTTCACCACGTGCATACTCCTGCGGCATTACATGAACGGCACCGGTAGGAGTTTCAAACCGGGCACTAGGTGGGTAGTAACCTAGCGCGGCTCCCGATTCACAAACCCGGAGTAGAACTACATCCACTAGTTCAGCACCCCGCTGTTTGGCTAAGGCTTCAACGTGGGGAAGGATAGTTTCGGCCAGTTCTGAACCATCCAGCGGAACCAGCATCGTTCTTTTTGGCCATTTATCGTAGACAATACCTTCCGGAATCTCGGTTCGAACCAGCCAGACAGGGACGTTTGAGGCACGGAGAACCTTATCCGCTACACTACCCATGACCCAACGACGGATTCCAGAGCGTCCGTGAGTGGCCATGAGAATCAGGTCAATATCACGCTCATCAGCATAACGAAGGATTTCCTCAGCCGGGTAGCCGGCGACAAGTTCACCCCGCACTTCTAGCACCTTACCTCCAGGCTCAATCCCTACCTTTCCCTGCACCTCTTGTGACTGGCGCTTTATAATCTCGGCTTTATGCTCAATATAAGCCCGATATAGGGGGCTTGTTTTGCCCTCCTCTGGGCTGTGAACGTGAAGTAGAATTACATCTAGACCCAGTCTCCCGGCTAGCTCCTTAGCATAAGGGAAGACAACTTCAGATAGTTCCGAACCGTCTAACGGAACGAGCATCCTTTTATACATTATTTACACCTCCGCTGGTAGTCACGTTTATTATGATACGCTATATATCGGGTTACATCAATATACCTGCCTCCTTCACAAAGCTCTCTGAGATTACTGCTTGCTATCTACCCGCTAATGGATTAAACTAAAAAACGCGCTGAGGTAGCTAGGCATCCTTCCCGACCGGGAAAGCCTAACCAAACGGCATGGGAGCACTTAAAGATACATTCCATAATCGTGTCTGAATCCCTAGATTGATACCCTCCTCTTACGGCTAAACAACAAGGCGCCTAAAATGTTACAATAGTAGCACCAGTAAGGTTTATACCTAGTGCCAGGATTCTGTTCGCATCCGACACGACATCCATGGCAACGACCATCATTAGCTATTTATTTTAAATAGGAGATAGATGAGCGATTACATTATAACCGTGGAGAATCTGGTCAAAAAATTTGGTGAACTGGTTGCCGTAGAAAACATTAGCTTCCAGATACCTCCCGGGGAAATCTTTGGCTTTCTGGGTCCGAATGGGGCCGGAAAGACGACCACGATTAACATTCTGTGCACCCTGACTAAACCGACATCAGGCAAAGCCACCGTTAATGGCTTTGACGTGGTGCGCCAGCAGAGCCAGGTGCGTCAGTCAATCGGGCTGGTCTTTCAGGACCCTAGTCTCGATGAGCGGCTCAGCGGGTTACAGAACCTGTATTTTCATGCCTTGGTGTATAATGTGCCGGCTGATATTCGTCAGCAGCGGATTGAGCAGATGCTCAGAATGACCGAACTCTGGGACAAGCGGCACAACGTGGTACATACCTACTCCGGAGGTATGAAACGCCGTCTGGAGCTAGCTAGAGGACTACTCCATTACCCCAAGGTACTCTTCCTCGATGAGCCCACCCTGGGGCTGGACCCGCAAACCCGTAACCGCCTATGGGAATACATACTTGAGCTGCGAAAGCGTGAGGGGACTACCATCTTCCTGACCACTCACTATATGGACGAGGCTGATAACGCCGACCGCATTGCAATCATGGACTCTGGGAAAATCGTTGCCCTAGATACCCCGAAGAAGCTCAAACGCCTGGTCAGTAAGGACATAATCTCGGTGAAAACCGACGATAACGACAGAGCTGCTGAAGAAATCAGGCGCCGCTACCAGATTGATGTCAGAACTAATAACGATGCCCTTGTCTTTGAAGTAGACAAGGGTGAGGAGTTTATGCCTGCCTTCATCAAGGAATTTGGCACCAAAATACTGAGTATCAGTCTCCGTCACCCCAGTCTGGATGACGTCTTTCTCAAGCTCACCGGTCGGGAAATAAGGGAGGAGGAGGTTAGTGACGTGTTCAAGGCTCTGGTTCGACAACACGGCCGCCGCATGCGACGCTAGGAGGGAGTGATGAATAATCTACGTGGCGTTTACATCATCTGGTATCGTGACATACTTCGCTTCTGGCATGATAGGGTACGCCTGATTGGAGCTATCATCCTACCCCTCCTATTCCTATTTGTTTTTGGCAGCGGTCTTAGTAGTCGAATGGGTATTTTGGGTCCCGGGGTCAATTTTGCACAATTCATCTTCCCGGGCATAATTGGTATGACCGTGCTCATGACCTCTTTTATGTCCGGCGTGTCGGTAGTCTGGGACCGCGAGTTTGGCTTCCTAAAGGAAGTGCTGGTGGCACCGATCAGCCGCGCCTCGGTAGCCGCCGGGAAGACGTTGGGTGCCGCAACTATCGCCATGATCCAGGGAGCAATAATCCTATTATTTGCTCCCTTAATTGGAGTTTCCCTTTCTCCGGGAATAGTACTGAGGCTCCTACCACTGATGTTTCTGCTGGCTATTGCCATGGGCTCTTTCGGTGTTCTGCTGGCGACACGCATCAAGACCATGGAGGCTTTTCAGGCGATAATGCCAATGATAACCTTCCCGATGATGTTCCTATCCGGGGTATTCTTTCCGGTCGAAGAGGTACCCCTGTGGATGAGCATCCTGACCAAGATAAACCCAGCGACCTATGGTATCGCCACCATCCGTCAGGTAGCACTGGGAGGAACTACTTTTGAACTCAATTTGTTTGGGTACACCATGTCGCTCTGGAATAATGTTGGTATACTGGCAGCATTTGGGGTAGTTATGATCCTTCTAGCAGTGCGGTCTTTTGGCAGTCAAGAATAACTTAGTCGGCAATCTGATTCTTTAGATCGAGGAGGGAGGTAGATAAGTGCCTAAAGATACCGTTATAAATAAAAAGGAGTTATACAGTTTAACCACGGGAAGGCCGGTTACCTCTCTAAGCTCCGTCTCCTCCCCATTAGAGGAATATCAGATCGCCTTTAGGGAACGAGCCCATCCTTTCCTAAATTACTATACCTTTAGTCAAGGGCAGGTTGAAAAGCGGAGCCTGACCAGAGGGGAGTTCTGGGAGCTTGCCGATTCAGCGGCGGCACATCTTAGCCAGCTTGGGATATCAAAGGGCAGCCGGGTAGTTCATTTCTTTGCCTCTAATAGCTTATACGACCTGGCATTTAGGCTGGCAGCTGTTCTGGTAGGGTATGTGCCGGTTACTATTAATTGGCAGGCAGACGATAATGAACGTATCTGTTATAAAGCAACCGTAACCGGTTCAAAACTGCTCATCTATGACAGCAGTCTTGCCAGCCGGGTAGAGACGCTAAAGCCCAACCTAGCCAATATATCCTTTCTTGAAGCTGAAGAAATTGAGCGCTGTAAACCGGCTGGCGGGTGGGTTTCCCCAGGACTTGCCTGGGATGATGAACGAATAGTCATTTTTACCTCCGGCACCACGGGTAAACCCCGAGGGGTCAGCCTATCCCACCAGAGCCTGCTAAGTAGTCGGCTTATCTTTGAACAGTATTTCGGTATGTCTAACACCTCCGGATTAGATTTACTATTAATCAACCCTCTGCACCACGTTAATTCAACCGTTTTATCAGATTGGGGGCTGAGTCGAAGCCAGGCGATAATCCATCTGCTGGAACGCTATACGACACCCTACTGGGAAATACTTACCGAAGTAGCTTCCACAAAGCGTGACTGGCTCATTACCGCTCTGGTTTCTCGCCATATTGATTTTCTGGAATCCCTCGCTGCTGAATCACGATTACCGGTTGAAGAGGCCAAGATTAAGGAGGCGCTAAGCAAAACCGATATCCTGATTGGGTCGGCTCCGGTAGGACCGAAAACAATAAAGAGTATCCTCAAGTTTAGCCATCGCTTGCCGCACGTGCGTTTTGGCTCCACTGAGACCTGCCTTGAGGTAATGGCTACCCCAACGGTAATGTCTCACCATGAACTCCTAGCGGCGTTTGAGGCGGGATGGTCACACCACTATCAAGGTGAAGATGTGGCCGGCTATTACATAGGTCGGGAGCACTTCCCCTTTACCCGGGTCAAAGTAGTGAAGTCCATTGACCCGGAGCGAGATGAGTATATGCATGAGTGCCAAATCAGCGAGCCGGGATACCTAATAACCCAGGGGCCAAATATCATGAGCGGCTACGTTGATGATGCTAAAGCCACGGAGGCTGCTTTCAAGGAAGGCTGGTATGTCGGTCTTAGAGATATTGCCTTTGCCTTGAGGAACAAAAGAGATGGTAAGCTAGACTACTACTGGATGTCCCGAGATTCTGAGCTTCTTATCCGCGGGGGGGCTAACTACGCCTACGACCAGGTGGCCGCCGAGCTGGGCAAGTTTCTGGTGGCAAACTTTCGCCTGGAGCCGACACAATTTCAGCTTGCCATAATTGGTCTCCGGTTAGAAAGTGAACATGAAGATAGTTGTTGCGTAACCATCGAGCTCAGCCAGAAGGCAAGCCATATTGCCTCAGAGCTAGAGACAACTTTTTTGGCAAAGGCAGCCAGTATGGTTTCCAAAGGCAGCCATCCTGATTATTTGCGCCTAGCACCAATCCCCCGAAATTTTAAGGGCGCCATACTTTATCCTCAGTTAAAGCAAGATTTTGAGGATGCCGTTAAGCACAAGACGGTGTTCCAATGCTAGGGTCGCCACTTCTCTCCCGACTAGGATTAGCTTTAACACCAGGATAAGGCTTATCCTTTATTATCCAGACCACCAAGCCAAGTGCAGTCCTCACCCCCTTCCAGGCCCCCAGCCTTGGTTTGATTTTCGCACCTAATCTCTGCTTAAATAGTAAAGGATAGAAGGAGGTAATAAATGGAGGGTCTAACGCTAAAAGCCACCACCAGAGACATATTAGGCAAGAAGACTAGATTTCTGCGCCGTCAGGGTATAACCCCGGCTCATCTCTTTGGGCACAGTCTTAAATCCCTGGCACTACAGTGCGATACTGCCGAACTTCAGCACCTTATAGCTCAAGCCGGTACGAGCACGCTTTTTAACCTTGAGATTGATTCCGAAAAGCGACCCAGAAAGGTGCTCGTCCGCGAGATTCAAAAAGACGTATTCGGGAAGCAACTTCTTCACGTCGATTTCTACCAGATAAGAAAGACCGAGAAGATAAAAGCCGATATTCCCATTGTCTTAGTTGGCGAGGCGCCGGCGATGACAGTAAAGAGACGTTTACTGGCGCAGACTCTTGCCAGCTTGAGTGTTGAGTGCCTGCCCGATAAGTTGCCACCAGAGATAAGGGTTGACTTGAGTCCCCTCGAGGAGGTGGAGCAGGCAATCCATGTAAAAGACCTTGTTTTAGACCCGGCTATTACCGTAGCAAACAACCCTAACCAGCTAATAGTTAAGGTCAGTGAAAAGGCGGCGAAAGTAGAAGAGGAAGTAGTTGAGGTCGAGGTAGAAGCAGCAGCGGAGCCAGAAGCGCCACCGACGGAATAAGCTGGCACCCCTATCTAAGCCGCAGTAAGGATTCTACTACATGATTATTGACTTCCATACTCACGTATTTCCACCCAAGATAAAGAAAAACCGCGATAAATATATCAATGCCGACCCTTGCTTTGCCCTGCTGTATGCCCGAAAGGATGCTAAGCTCGCCACGGCTGATGAACTCGTTGCCAGCATGGATAAAGAAGGGGTGGATAAATCAGTCATTACTAACATTGGCTGGACGACCCACGAGCTCTGTGTTGAGACCAACGACTACATCCTGGAGTCAATCGCCCGTTACCCCAACCGCCTAATTGGCTTCGGCGCAGTTCAGCCACGCTCGCATGAAGCCGCTATAGCTGAAGTCGAGCGCTGTGTCAGTGGTGGGATAAAGGGGATTGGTGAACTCAGACCGGATATGCAACTACTGGACCTAACCGACAGTCAAGTGATGACACCTTTCATTGAGGTAATAAGGAAGCACAAACTAATCCTTCTCTTTCACGCTTCTGAACCCGTTGGCCATGAGTATCCGGGGAAAGGGAGCATTACTCCAGCCATGCTCTACTCCTTGATTACCAGCTTCCCCGATGTGACCATTGTCGGCGCTCACTGGGGCGGCGGCCTACCCTTCTATGCTCTAATGCCCGAGGTGAAAAGAGCGATGAAAAACGTCTTTTTTGATACCGCCGCCTCACCCCTTTTATACCGCCCTCAAGTATACCATCAGGTTACCCAGCTTGTGGGTAGCGATAAGGTCCTCTTCGGTAGCGACTGGCCACTGTTAGCCCAGGGGCAGTTACTTAAGGAGATTAATTCCCTGGACTTATCTAAAGAAACTAAGAGCCTGATGCTATCGGGTAATGCCCAGCGGCTACTTAGTATTGAAAGCGAACCGAATAATAAGGCCTGAGTATGGAGCAGATTCGTTGTTTCATTGCCATTGAGCTACCGGCTGAGTTAAAGCTAAAACTTACTCAGCTTGAAGCTCAACTAAAAGCGGACAACCAGCCCTGGGTGAAGTGGGTTAGGCCCGATAGTATTCACCTGACACTCAAGTTCCTGGGTAATATCGCCGTCGACATGACCGCAGCTATAACCGGAGCAATCGAGGAGTCAGCTCGGGGGATAATACCTTTTCACCTGAGGGCTAGCGAACTGGGAGTTTTCCCTAATTTAAAGCGGGCTCAGGTAGCCTGGGTGGGAATGAGCGGGGAGGTAGACAAGCTAAGCCAGTTACAGGAGCGCCTTGAGTCTAACCTGACTCCACTGGGCTTTACTCCTGAGTCACGGTCCTTTACCCCACACTTGACCCTAGCCCGCCTCAGCAACCGGGCATCGTTAGATGACCGGCAAAGATTTGGAAAGCTGATAGCCAGCACCAGATTTGAAGCCGGCGATATTGAGGTGGATGCCATCAGTCTAATAAGGAGCCAGCTAACCAGAGGAGGGGCCATTTATAGTCGCCTTAGTCTAGTCAGGTTCAAGAGCGATAGTCCACTAAATAAAATCTGAATGGGTGGGGCCAAATAATCCCACCAGAAGTCCTTGTCAACGGCTAACCACCTAGTGTATACTATAGAAAATTCGACCTTGGTTGGGAGGTGGACTTAATGGACCAAATTAATTTCCCTAAGTGTCAGAAGTGTAATACCGGAGACCTGGTACCCCTGTCTGATTTTGGTAGCCAAGGAGCAGCTATTCATTACAAAGCCTGGGTTTGCACCAATCCTGATTGTGGCTTTAACCTGAAAATCAGGAATGGGGATGTCTATATTAATGAACCCATCATGAGCGGAACGCTCCACAGCAGCCGCTCCCACTAGCCACTCAAACACCGCTAGTTTCCCCGAACTTCAGATGGTAGGTGATAGTTTTGACGGTGCTTCCTCAATCAGTAAAACTCAAGAGGATTGC
>DAOWJG010000051.1 GCA_030640485.1 Dehalococcoidales bacterium
CGTTATCAAGGACCACCGGCGCCTGAGTCTCACCTATCTTATAGTTAATACCGCTAAGCTTATCCATGTCTCGGCCTGACTTAAAACCGAAGTGACCGATGAAGGAAAGGGGGGTCGCCTGAGAGAGAACAGAAGCCGTAAAGACCCTGCTCTCCTGAATAAACTCGTGGGTTAAATTATTTTTGTTGATACTTACGGCAATAGTCGGTGGCTCCGAAGTTATCTGAAACACCGTATTGGCAATCTGACCGTTGAGCCGGTCTCCCTTTCTTGAGCCGACTACATAAAGACCGTAACCTAACCTATGTAGCGCCTTGGGATTCATTTCTACCCTCCCCCTTTATTCACTAGACGACTGACAGTCCTGGCACAGCCCCCGAAATTCCAGTATATGGTGGGAGACCTTGAAGCCTGTTTTTCGTGCCACCCTCTCGTTGCTCTCAGTATCCACCGATTCATCCACATCGAAAACACGACCACACTGCTCACACTGAAGTGATAGTGGCTCCGGGTATCACCGTCAAACCGGCTCAGGCTACCGGCAAGGTCTAGCTCCAGGATCTTATCTTCCTGCTTCAGTAATCCAAGGTTACGGTAAACCGTCCCCAGACTAATATTGGGTACCTCTTTCCTCACCTCTTCGTAGATGCAACTTGCAGTGGGGTGAGAAGAGGTACCTTTCAGGAAATTGAGGATTGTCTCCTTCTGTTTAGATTTTTTAGACATCGCACTAAAACTAAGTAGTAATAATAATCATTACTGTGATACAGCAACCCGCCAACTTTGTCAAATCCCCTTGAGTATGAAATTTACTATTTTCGCCAACCCTCTACATGAGTTCCTTTTCACTGGCTTCAATTGCCCGCCGCAGTTCAGCGCTGAGCATCGCTGGCAGTCCCTCAATATCCACCCGGAGAAAGCCCCTGACTATGGTAGCCGTCGCCTCAGCCCGGGTTAACCCTCGCGACATCAGATACTCCACCTCCTCTTCGGCAATCTTACCCACCGCCGCCTCGTGGGATAGGTCAATACCCGCTAGGGTACCCTTAAGCTCGGGGACGGCATGAATCATACCCTTGCCCTGCAGAATCAGCCCCCGGCATTCTAGATGACCCTTTACTTCAGGAGCATTACCCTCAATATAACCCCGGGCAATGACGTTACCGCCGGTAGTTATCACCCGGGATATAATTTCTGTTTTGGCACCCTTAGCGTTGAGCAGTACCCGGGACCCCACGTCCAGTGACGAGCCCTCACCAGCCACCAGAATACTGTTGTACCTTACGGTAGCATTCTCACCCACACACCGAGCCGCCGGATACATCTGTAGAGAGCGAACCGGCTTCATAAGCACATAGTTACTGAGAAATAAGCCATTCTCCTCCACCACAGCCGCGGTGCGGGGGCGAACCGCTACCTCGGGGTTCCAGCTATGTATCATGGTAAAGGTAATCCTGGCACCTCTTTTTATGTAAAACTCAGAGACCCCCAGGTGCAGCCCGGGTTCCTCCTTGGAGGCAGTGGTGCAACCGGTAATGATATGCAGTTCTGAATCTTCCTCGGCAATGATGATGTTATGCACATTTTGCACCAGCCGCGCCTGCGACAAATAAAGACAGGCCTGGACCGGGAAAACAGTTTTCTGGCCGGGTAGAGCTCTGATGAAATAACCATCATTCTGGTTTAGCTCTATGTTAGCCGTGTACTTATCGGTATCCACGGCTACTGCCTGCCACCAGTAGTCCGCCATCCAGTCATACTTCTTAAGAGCCTGGCTCACCGGCATCACCTCAACGCCTTCTTCCCTGACCGAGTTATGAACCGGGGTATTGTCCATCTGAATATAGGTTCCCGACCGCTGAGTGGTGTCATCCAACATAACGCCCGCCTCCAGCATCTGCTTTTTGGCCTGAGCTGGAAGTTGTGATGGGTCAGCCTGATACGGTTGTTCCTCAGCTGAGCTAACGTAAGTACTTAAATCAATGTCCTGACCGAGAGCGGCCGGTTTATTAGCCGCTGCTTTAGCTTGGTCCCGATATGTCCTTGAGGTTTGCACCTTACTCATTAGTGAAACCTCCTTACCAAGCACTTGATACACTCCCCATGGCCCTTCTGTTTAATGGTTTTCAAGATTTCATGGGGGTCTGCCTCACAGCCTATTCTGCCATCACACATGACATAGCCGGTACGAGCGTTGACATAGTCCAGAATATGACCGGTATGGGTAATGATAAGCCCCATGCACTTTCGGTCAACTATGGGACACTCTTTTTCCAGTAGCTCATTTATCAGCCTACCGATGAGCGCTATATTCTCCAGGTCAACTCCAGACTCAGGCTCATCCAGCAAGGCTAGTTCTGGTTTTTGCGCCATAAGCTGCATCATCTCGGAGCGCTTTATCTCCCCACCGGAAAACCCGTAGTTTATCTCCCTATCCAGAAAGTCAGCTAGGTCAGCTTCGCTAGCCAGCCGGCCAATAGTTTCCTCACTGCCTCGTTTCCCAAGACAGGCAACAACCATATCACGTGTTTTTACTCCACGGACCACCGGTGGCCGCTGGAAGGACATACCAATGCCCAACCGAGCTCTCTCGTCCAGCGACAATCCAGTTATATCCTTCCCCTTAAAGGTAATACTGCCTCCGGTTACTCGGTACTTGGGGAAGCCCATTATTGCCGCCAGCAGGGTGGTTTTGCCACTGCCGTTCGGACCGAAGAGGACATGGGTTTCACCCATCCCTATTGTCAGACTCACATCATGCAGGATCTCTTTGTCCTCTACCGCCACCACTAAATGCTTTATCTCCAGCATACTTTTATACCCCCGCTTCTATTTACTCATCCTCAATCCAGAGATGGATGCTCCTTCCCAACAAACCAACCGGCCGGGTCTTTAAGATACTCATAATAGTCAAGTAGAACCAGATAATGTTCCCTTTCCTCAGCTACCAGAGTCTCGTAGAAATCTCTCTCCGTATCATAGGTAGCGGTTTGGCTCTGGCTTCTATAGTAATCATAGGTCTTGTTTTCCATACCCATCGCCGTCTTTAGGGCATCAAGCTCGGTAGCTTGAGTCTTTATACCTGCGCCCATTACTTCTATTGCCTCAGCAAATATAGTCCTCAGTCTCCTACCTCTGTCCGGCTGAAAATCAGTCTCGGGCCAACCCTTCTTATTCCGCAGAGCCTGGTATATCTCCTCAAACTTCTGCTGGTGAATGTCTTCTTCACCAGCCAGGGATGCCAACAACTTCCTACCCATTTCGTTACTACTCTCCCGGCTAGCTTTAAGATAGAATCCCTTACCATCAATCTCCATCTGGATGGCAACCTGAAGTGCCTCCTCTGTCCGCTTGCGCTCACCCTCCGACGCTTCAAGTTCGGCAACTCGCTGACGCATTCCCTTCAGCTCATTTGTAAGTTGCTCTTTTGTCTTATCTTTGTCTTTCATTTTGGGCACCTCCTAATCAAGAGGTTGTATGTATTAGTATTCTACCGCTGGTTAAAGTTTACTAGTTAAAACTAACTTACCCCCGGTAATTCATAAAATACTACCTTTTTGGTATTTATTCAACACCCATTCTTTAGGAGGTAATTATCTATAAAGGGCGTAATGAGTTATTTGAAAGGTACAACCTGACCACAGCGCCAGCATTAGTTATTGGAGAGCTGGTCAGGCATTTTGAGACATCTCTATCAGTGGAGTATGCCCGATGGCATCAACAGTATTTTGGGAATACATTACTACTTTTTCTCCTAACCCTTAATTACCCCGATAGGTATTGCCCTAGCTACCTTGCGGGAGATACCCGCCTTATCGGTTATATCAACTACCTCATTTACATCCTTATAGGCTTGGGAGGCCTCC
>DAOWJG010000081.1 GCA_030640485.1 Dehalococcoidales bacterium
CTTTAAAAAGAAGGTCCAATTCACCGAGGAGGTAATTGGTGAGGAACCCCTTGACCTGCCCCCACAGCATTTTCCCACGGTAGCAATCTGGTTTGACCTGCCTCCTAAGGCCATTGCCCGAGTGACTCAGGAGCAGCTGGACCTGGCCGGCGGACTGCATGCTGCTGAGCATGCGGCAATTGCCATCCTTCCCCTATTTGCTCTTTGCGACCGTAATGACATCGGCGGCGTGTCAACTCCCCTCCACCCCGATACCGGCAGAGCTCAGATATTCATTTATGATGCTTACCCCGGCGGGGTGGGCATTGCCGAGAAGGGCTTTGACTTGATTAGAGAATTATGGCAGACTACACTGAGGACCATTAAAGAGTGCCCGTGCCAGGAAGGCTGCCCCAGCTGTATTCAATCACCAAAGTGTGGCAATAATAATCAGCCTCTGGATAAGTGGGCCGCTCAGCTCCTACTTGAGGGACTGCTGCCTCCAAACTCAAATGTTCTATGATGGCAGAATGGGATGGGGTAGGCCATCCTAATCTACTTCCACTAAAGGAAAAGCACAAAGGGACAGGGTTACCAAATAGCTTAAGACTGAGGTAGGAATGTTCACCATAAGCATAGACCCGGTAGCCTTTACTATCGGCTCAATAGAGATCAGGTGGTACGGCATCCTGATTGCCATAGCGGTAGCGGTAGTTGCCCTGCGGCTGGTGCGACAAATAGAATCACTAAGAAAAAAGGGGGAGCTACCCATCATTCCAGATATTATGATCGCACCGGCTGGCATCGTATCTGGAATGATAGGCGCCAAATTAGTCCACGTCTTTGAGAGATGGGACTTTTATATCCAGAATCCGACAGCTATCTTCAGTGGTGGTGGCTTCGCGGTATACGGTGGCATCCTCGGTGCTACCTTGGGGATATGGATTTACCTTAAGCTCACTCACCAAGACGAATCACTTAAGCATTTTGGTTTCTTTATCGACCTGGTTACACCAGGAATTATACTGGCTCAAGCTATCGGTAGGATAGGTTGCACCATAAATGGCTGCTGCCACGGCAAGCTGGCGCCAGATTGGTTTCCCTGGAGCTTGGTTTATATTCACCCCAACACTTCCTGTGCTTTCGACCTCCGTGGATTACCCCTTTATCCCACACAGCCTGCCGAGACTGTATTTGGTCTAATAACCTTCGCCATACTGCTCAAATTAAAGAGACGGCTTAAGCCTGATGGCTCGCTGTTTCTGGTCTATCTCATTATGTACTCGGCGTGGCGTCTCGGTATTGGTTACCTGCGCACCGATATGCAATTTACCTTTGGTCTGAGTCAGGCTCAAATCATCTCTTTAGTCGCCTTGGTCGTGTCTATCATCTGGCTGGTTTACATGCGACGCCGCTTTAAGGTTGCCGAACAACCCTCCGGGTAATAGAAAATATTGCGTCGCCCCTTTTCCATCTTGCGGTTAGTTAAGCACCAGCTCCCGCAGCAATATATGTCTTACGCATATAACCGCTGACCAGATAATTGGGCATCTTTTATTACCAGAACAAGGGCAAGTTTCACTAAAGTGAGCGGCTAACCCTTAACTACCTTCCACTGAGGTCAGTATTCTAGTTCGGCGCCTTATCTTCCTCTTCCTTCAGCAGGTCACCAAATACCTCGGCATGATATAGTTCATGGTCTCTCAGGCGTAGCAGAAGCCTTTTTAGTTTAGGGTCTTCAGTCTCCCTGGCAGCGCGGTCATACTCGGCAGCCACCTTCTTTTCAATATCAATATCGACTCGGAGCATGTCGGCGGTTCTGGTCGACTGGTCAACCTCAGTATGCTCAATTACTGGTTTGCCACTAATATCGACTATCTTTTCGGCCAGCCAGCCCAGGTGCTGCATCTCATTAATCGCCTGGTCTTCCAGCTCCTTTTTCGCCTCCTTATTGGTCGTCATATATGATTGGAACATATACTGAAGGATAACCGTATACTCATGCTCGACACCCCAGTTAAGAGTCCGGATAACTCTGTCCGTACGACTACCCCGCACATCCTTGGCCCCTTCCCTCTGTGCCTTCTCCACAAAGTGCTCAAAATCAGCGTGGTGTGATTCCTCATCAGACAGGATGCGCTGTAGCAGTCGCTTTATCTTGGGGTCATCAATAGCCTTAATATGCTCCCGATACAGGCCAATAGCATCCTCTTCCAGCAGCACGCCGTTTGCCATCCAATCAGCCACTGAACTGCCACCCATCCGCATCTTGCCCCGCTTAAGACTAGGGGTGCCATCCATCTCAACGACGGTCTCCGCCAGCCAGTCCAGGTGACGCATCTCCTCCCGGGCGATGGCCTCAATCTCACAGGACATCTCACCCTCCCCCATAGCATAGGCATGGGTCAGATACTGAATAATAGCCCCGTGTTCACCCTCAAGGTCCTTATTCAGCAAAGCAAAGACCTTATTTTTATCCATTATTCCCTCCGTAATTAGTCGTTCCCCTTGAGTATCTCCCAATCATATGAACCGGGTAGCTACCAGCTCAGCCTCTTTATCTAGAGCCTCTTCTTACAGAGGTACCAGTCCACACATTCATACCCCTGCTTGAGCCTCTCTTCAGCCATCTCCTGTGTGCTTGGCGGTGGCACCACCACCATATCGCCCGGTCTCCAGTTAGCCGGAGTGGCTACTTTATGCTCATCCGCTGTCTGCAGGGCATCTATTATTCTTAGTATTTCGTCCATGTTCCGGCCGGTGGTCAGCGGGTAATAGAGTATCGTCCTCATAATCTGGTCGGGGTCAATGATAAAGACGCACCTGATGGTCGCCGTAGTGCTCTGCCCCGGGTGAACCATACCGTAGGCAGTAGCAACCTCCTTATTGAGGTCAGCGATAATAGGAAAGGGTATCTTTACCCCTACTTTTTCCTCTATATTGCGTACCCAAGCGATGTGTGACGAAGTGCTGTCAACACTCAAGCCCAAAAGCTCTGCCCCACGCTTTTTTAGCTCGGGGTAGATTTCAGCAAAGGCGATAAACTCGGTGGTACACACCGGTGTGAAATCCGCCGGGTGCGAGAATAGAACCAGCCATCTCCCTTTGAAGTCTTCCAGCTTGGCTGTCCCCTGAGTGGTAGCCGCTTCAAAAGCTGGCGCCGTCTCCCCCAGTCGGGGTAGACCAACTACCTGTTCCTTCAGCTCTTC
>DAOWJG010000035.1 GCA_030640485.1 Dehalococcoidales bacterium
AAATGTGCCCCGTATTTTCAGGTTTAGGAAGTCATCCTCATATTCCTCAATCAGCCCCTTGCCGGCAAAGCTAAAGTAGGTATTATCACCGATTATGATATGGTCTAAGACCTTAATCTGCATAATACTGCCGGCATAGACCAGGTCTCTAGTCACATCTTTATCACTCTGGCTGGGCTTGGGATTACCCGACGGGTGGTTATGAACAAATATCAGGGAGACGGCATTATGTTTAAGGGCACCCTCAATAACCTCACGAGGGTGGACAACGCTGATATTCACTGTGCCCCGAGAGAGGTCAGCGGTGTCAATAATCTGGTTCTGGCTATTGAGATAGATGACCTTGAACGTCTCCTTCCTGAGGCCTCGCATTGAGTGGTAGAGATAGTCAAAAATCTCCTGCGAGGATGTAAAAACCGGCTTATCAATAATCTTCTCCTTGAGGAACTTCCTGGCTACTTCCTGCACCAGCTTAATACCAAAGGCACTATGGGGACCAATACCATCTATCTCCTGTAGCTCTTCGTGGGAAGCCTCAAGGACCCCCCTCAGGGTTCTAAATCTCTTAATCGCCTCTTTTGCCTGCGGTTTACAGTCCTTCCGCGGTGAGCCTAAGGTCAGGAGTAATTCAACAATCTCATAGTCGTGAAAGCCAGCCAGTCCCCCCTCAATGAACTTCTCCCGCAATCTTTTTCTATGTCCCTGCGCTATATTCTCTGAAGGCATTTCTAAAACTCCCTATGAGTGTTCTCAATTTCCACTAATTTTCCACTCTCACCCCCTCCTCTCCCACCAGCCCTATCAGTCTCTCATGAAGTTCAGGACAGTAGTTGATAGATAGGTTGGACAGCTTAAGGTTAATAACCTTGGCTTCATTGGCGATACTGAGGCTGACCTCATCCTGCCCGGGAAACTCCTTCAGGGTATCAATTACCTTTTGTAAGCGGGCGGTATCACCAGCCTCGTCACTGCTCTGAGTAATGTTGATTGCCAGTCGGTGACCTGTCGCTGGAACCAGAGGCTCTTCGGTTACTACCGGTGCCTCAATGGGTTCGGGGGCAACCGATTCTTCCTCTTGAGCCGCCTCTGGCCGATAGCAGCGAACCGAGTCGCAGTTTAGCTGTGGCTCGTCATCCCTCAGCCGCACCTTACCTTCAACCAGCAGGATACTCCCCTCCTGCCACAGGTCCTTAGTATCAGCATAGACCTTGGGCCAGACCATAACCGTAATTCTACCATCAAGGTCTTCCAGAACAGCGCTGGCAAATGGTTTCCCATCTCTGGTGAACAAGTAGCGCACTGAGGCTACCATTCCCGCCGCCACCACGGTCTGTCCTACCAGCTCAGCATCAATCTGACCGCATAGCGTAGTATTAAGCGAAATCCCCTTACCTGCCAGTGCGCTAAAAGGGTGCTCCGAGAGGTATACTCCCATGAGTTCCTTCTCCCAGACTAATTTCTCCCCAACCGGGGTGCCAGCCGTCGGTAGCTCAAGGCTGGGCACAGGCACCGACACTTCCTCACCCCACAGGTCAAACATGGTAGACTGCCCCGTCGCCCGCAGGTGCTGTTCATGCTGAGCCAAAGATAGGATACTACTAATGTTTTGGAGTAAAGTCTCACGACTCCCCAGACAGTCCAATGCCCCAGCCTTAATCAGGCTCTCCAGTATCCGTTTGTTCACCGCACTCAGGCCAGTACGACGGCACAGGTCCTCAATTGACTTATAGTCACCCCCCTTATTACTCTCAGTAATGATAGGCTCTACCGCACCAAACCCCACATTCTTAATAGCGGTTAGTCCAAAACGGATGCCAGGAGCCTGGTTACTATCCGTTTCTATGGAAAAGTTTGCCTGACTGCGATTTATATCAGGGGGTAATACCGTAATGCCCAAGCGACGGCATTCGCTAACGGCACTGGCTACCTTGTCTGACTGACCGGCATTGGTAATAAGGAAAGCAGTAATATACTCCGCCGGGTAGTTTGCCTTGAGATAGGCCGTCTGATAGGCAATCAGGGCATAGCTTACACTGTGAGCCTTGTTGAAGGCATAGCCGGCGAAGGGCTCAATAAGGTTAAAGACCTCCTCAGCTACCTCAGCCGGGAATCCGTTTTTCTTAGCCCGGCTAATGAAGCTACGCCTTTCTTTCTTCATAACCTCCGGAATCTTTTTGCCCATTGCCTTGCGGAAGATATCAGCCTCCCCCAGGCTGTAACCGGCGAAGGCCTGCACAATAAACAGCACCTGGTCTTGATATACAATCACGCCGTAGGTTTCTTTCAGGATGCCGGCCAGGTCAGAATGGGGATAACGAATAGGTTCAAGGCCATGCTTGGCCTTAATGAAGGTCGGGATATGCTCCATAGGCCCCGGACGATACAGGGCCACCATCGCCGCAATATCGCTGAAGGTAGTTGGTTTAAGCTCCTTAATGTAGCGGCGCATGCCTGCCCCCTCCAATTGAAACACACCCGCCGTTTCCCCTGAAGACAGGAGGTCAAAGGTGTTGGCATCATTCATCGGGATATTTGCCAGGTCAATATCAACCCCGCGCTGATGCGAGATAATCTCCTTCGCCTTACCCAGAATAGTAAGGTTAGCCAGACCCAGGAAATCCATCTTGAGCAGCCCAATGCGGGCAATGTCTTCCATACCAAATTGGGTCATAACCGCTTCCTGATCGTTGCCCTTGCTTGCCCTCTGTAGTGGGACATATTTAGTGAGAGGTTCCTTAGATATAACCACGCCGGCGGCATGAGTGCTGGCATGGCGGGCGATACCCTCTACTTTCCGAGCCGAATCAACCAGATTGCTGATTATGGCATCTTCGTGATAAATATTTCTGAATTCACTATTCTCCTCCAGGGCTCGAGATAAGGTCATACCCGGGGCAAAAGGAACCAGTCTGGCAACACGGTCAACATCACTGTAGGACATAGCCAAAGCCCGCCCCACATCCCTGAGGGCAGCCCTGGCCC
>DAOWJG010000201.1 GCA_030640485.1 Dehalococcoidales bacterium
ATAGCACAGAACTTCAGAAAAGGTCTATGACGGCGAACTCAATACTTTGACAATTATCGGGTGCTTACCGCAAAATAGGAGAAACAAAGATAGAAGGAGCACGATGGATACCGTCTGGGCACCCTGGCGCATGACTTACATTGAGATGGAAAAACCGTCGGGCTGCATCCTCTGCTCAAAACCCAGGGAAAACAAGGATACCGCCAATTATATCCTGTACCGCGCCCAGTCCAACTTCATTATCTTAAACAGCTACCCCTATAACCCCGGGCATCTGATGGTGGCCCCCTACCGGCACGTCGCCAGCCCGGAGGAGCTATCCCGCGAGGAACTGCTTGAGCATTCGGAACTGGTCACTCGTAGCCTCGTCATCCTGAGGGAATCTTTCGGCTGCGACGGCTTTAACCTGGGCATGAACCTGGGCACCGTCGCCGGGGCCGGTATCACCGACCACATGCACAGCCATATCGTACCGCGCTGGCAGGGTGATACCAATTTCATGCCGGTCATCGCCAGCACCAGGGTCATTCCCCAGGCGCTAAAGGATACCTATCAGAAGCTAAAGGGCAAGTTCTAACCCCAAGACAGGCTGTCCCCTCCGAGCCACCAGTATTTAATATCCCAAAGGCCGTTTTTCTATCTAAAATCCTTGACAAAACCGCCCGAATCGTTTATACTCAAGTATAATTACATGAAAATATACGTGAAATGTTTCGTGCAATATTACAGGCAATGGTACGCATCACTGATTTAGCCAGAATAACCGGAGCTTCCGCGGACGAACTCCGCTACCTGGAGCGGAAGGGCTTCGTTAACCCTGCCCGAAAAAGGCTCAAGCTGCGGAAGGTCAGGGAATACCAGGATGCGGATATCCGAAAACTCAATCTCATCATTAAATACCGCCGTCAGGGATTTACCTGGGACGCCGCCTTCGAGCGAGCCATGCGGGAACTGGAGAGTCCGCTTCTTTTCGACTACGGTTAGTCCCGAAACAAACCGATAAGCTCCTGAAAGATTTGAAAAAGGGTACCAGGAGGTGAGTGATGGCCAAGGTAAGACTACACACCGGTCCCGGAGTATTCGAGGTTCTGGCCAACGTCTGCCGTAACCCCCAGGAAGCTTTCAAACAGTTCGTGGAAAATGCCGCCGACGCCATAGACCAGGCCAAAACCGGGGAAGGTCACGTCTGGATGAAGCTGCATTACCAACCGAAGGAGAACGGGCAGACGGGAAGTTCGTTATCCAGTATCACCATTCAGGACAACGGAGTCGGCATGACCCAGGAAAAAATGAAACAGGTTCTTCAGCGGATTGGCGACTCCGAGAAACTGAACCTGGCCTTAAGGGGTGAGCAGGGCATTGGCCTGCTGGCTTTCGCCCTGATCGCTTCGGAACTGCACCTGTCCTCAACGGCCGAGGAGGGACACCCGTCAAGCTGCCTGGTGCTCAAACGCGCCTGGCTGAAAGAGGGCCGCGCCGAGGTAGTTGAGCACTGCTCAAGACACGAGCACCGCCAACAGGGCACTATCGCTCATCTGGAAGGTATCCTGCCTGAAATAGCCTCTCAACTGTCCAAGCAGCGTATTAAAGACTACCTGGGACAGCAGTTCGCCAGTGACTTGAGGTCAAACCTGTACGCCATGTCGATTACCGACGGGGACGATTACGAGCAGATACACTCGCATCGCTTCCGGGGGGTGAAGGTGCTGTCCACCAGCCTGCCCGTGGAGCGGGGGAACTCGGCTTACGTGGAGCTTTATGTCCTGCCCTGGGAAATGCCGGATGCCACCGTCAGCCTCTACGGGCGAGGGGGAACGCGAATCTGCTCGCTCACCGACCTGGGCGACTTCAACACCGTGCCCTGGCTCGACCAGCGCCTTGAAGGCTACCTCCGCTGTGACCGTCTCAAGCGCACCGCCGATAAAACCGCGGTGGTACAGGACCAGGTCTACCGCTCACTGGTCACCGAGCTCCGAAAACACGAGACCAGGATACAGCAACTGATTTCGGAGGTCAGCACTGAATCCCAGGAACGGCGTTTTAACATCATCTTGAACCGTGCCGGGCGACTGATAGACAAGTTCCTGCGCTACCGCGATAAGGGACTTCTGGCTGACCTGCCCCTGACCAGGAGTGCCGTCGCCGATGGCAACGGGGGAGCTTCAAAACAGCCCGGGGCATCTCTATTGTCTCAACCGGTACCGGGCAACGGAGGAGCCAGCCTGAGAAAAGTGTCGGTGCGCACCCCCAGCCGGGCCCCCTATATCAAGCTGCAATCACCGCCCGACGCCAAGTCCTACTACCGGAGCTGGTACGACCCGAAAGAAGGCGTTATCATGATAAACCGCGAGCACGCCGAGTTCCTGCTTTCGCAGCGGGAAGACCGCCGGTGCCTGCGCTATCTGTTCTACGTCTGGATTAAGGAGAGTCTGCTGCAGGAGTACGGCCCGCAGACCGAGAAAGTGGCCGACGAGATGGTGGGACTTCTGGCCGAGGCCGAACCGCTACTCTGGTAACGTAACCCGCCCGCACTGCCAACGGGGGGTCTTATTACAAGGCCGGCGAGAATATCTCGCCGGTCAATGCTTTAAAAGACGCTTATTCCCGGACTTTTCAGGTTATTGGGTATTGCTAGCCGGCTCTCTCAAGGCTATACTATTATGGGAGCGACTAAGATAACAGAATATTGCTAGAGCCATCAAGCTCTCGATGGTTGTTTTAAGCCCCTGTAGCTCAGTGGATAGAGCAACGGTTTCCTAAACCGTGTGTCGTGCGTTCGAGTCGCACCAGGGGTACCACTATTAGCCTCAAGTTTAAGTAATTCTTGCAGATTACTTGTATTACCATTCACCATCTGCTAATCTTTTGCTAATCTGAGGATATATCATCAAGATCAAGACCTAGCCATTTTAATATATCGGATATGTTGTGGTCAGGTGGTAAGAGACCATTATTTTCCATATCATAGTACCAATGGAGCAATGCTTCTTTTTGACTCTTGGAAGAGCTATCAGCATTCTTAATATGCTTAACCCATAACTCGATTTCTTCTGTAGTCACCTCATGACCAACAGAGAGGGCTTGTGCAATAAATATTAAATTTGCGACTAAGTCTTCGTCTATTACTTCAGAAGGATTAGACCAGTGTGCTTGACCTAAACAATCAGTGTAAAAACTAATTTGTTTAATATTGTCTAAAACATAAGGATGTTCTGCTGAAGGGTCAAACATAGGCTTGAAATCATCGAGTTTGTGTGCGCCTTGTTTTACCATATCAAGAAATTGCCATTGAACATTCTTTTTTGTATGGGAACGATAGTCTTTCCAAATATTACGCAATTCTTCGTCTGATTTAAACAAAGATAAATGACGAAGGATAGATCTTTTACCAGATTCTTCAATGGACAAAATAGCAAGAGCGGCGGCAGATGGGTATCTATTTTCTTTATAGAGTATTTGAGCATCCTCAAGTAAACGAATGGCGTTCTTATGAGCAATATTTATGCCTTCGCTAATCTGTGCAGGACTAAGTCTTCCTTTATAGGAATTCAAACGTTTATGAGACATTTGTTAATGTTACTCTTCCTAAAACGGATAAGTTTTTCATTATTA
>DAOWJG010000083.1 GCA_030640485.1 Dehalococcoidales bacterium
ATTACATAGGAACCGGTCTCAGGAGCGGTATATTTGAAGTGTCCTTCGGCGGCAGATTTAGTCTTTCTCTCCTGGAGATGACCCAGTCCCGTATCCTTGATATTGCCGGCACGACCATCGCTGGTCTCATAGCCCAGTCTCTCTTCAGATGGGGTAACAACCGAAACCATTACTGCTGCCCCTTCGGCATAGAAATCCAGTGTCAGTTCCTGCTGGCGCTCAAGATAAATATTAAAGCTGTGGCTATCGTACTCATCGGTATTTCCCGGTGTGGTGTCTGATGATAATTGAAAACTTACCTCTTCGTAAGAGGGTTGCCCTGGCCCTTGAGTTGGAATGCAGGCTCCAAAAAGAAGCAGCACTGCTACGAATAGAGATACGATAATCGGCGTCTTATGCATCTCATAACCCTCTCTTAAGTTATTATTAGCTTCCTTGTCTGTGGTTGGTGGTGTTTGAAGCTATATCACAGACTAGGTAGTTTACCCGGTTACTCTTTTGTCTCTCGCGTCTTATGCCACTCCTCTAACGAGCTATGGCCTAATTTTTTGACTATTCGGTCATAGGTTTCGATTACCAGGTTTCTTCCCTCAAGCGAGGCAGCTTTTAGGTCATTGAGATAGGACTCAAGTACGGCTGGGGAGTAGGTATCAAGTTCACAGCGCAAGTACCAGGTAAAGCCCGCCCCATCTCCCCGTCTAAAGATGAGAGGATATTTCTCTCTGGCTTCTCGTTGCCAGCGTTCCTGTATTTCTACGTTATTGTTAAGAGCGGGGCTAGAGTTTTGACACGGGATAAGCTTCTGTATCTTGGCATACTTCTCTCTCACTAGGTTTCTTCCCTGACTTTGAGTATCACCTAAATGCTCTAGATACAGTGCCAGTGTTTTTTTAGACCAAGTCACGAAATTACTGCCTCTCATTAGCTTGAATGCCTCTGGATTTCTCTGACATTCAGAAGTGATTGTCGGGTTTACATTTAGGAACCACCCCAGCTCAATATCCAGGATATGGTTGATTAAATCGGTTTTCTTGTCTCTTGGTGAGTCGTTAGCCACGCTTTACCTCTAATAAAGCCAGTAATGCTGCCTTGCAGATTGCTTCTGGGACAGTGTTAGCCAGCACTACTGGGCAGGTAAAATCAGCTTCCCGGGCACTGAACGCCGCCTCCCACTTCTGGCTATGGATATCAAAGGTGATTCCGGGATTATAGCCCTTCATCTTTTCCATCACCTGCCAGGCGGCTGAGATATCCTCGGAATAGGGTTGCAGAGTGCTAAAAACCCCGTCGCTAGCCCTTTCCATGTCGCCGAAGATCTCATCCTTAGTAGATTTGCGTCCCATGATATCTTCGGCAACTCTTATATTTAGTTCTCTACCCGCTTTCATAGCCAGGATTTCTTCTTTAGTCATCTTTCAACCTTATATAAAGATTATTTATCAACCTCACCCCCTGTGTCCCCCTCTCCTTAAAAGGAGAGGGGGGGATTGGTTTTGAAGGGGCGAAGCTCCTTCAAGCTACCTTCAAACTTATATTAAACTGATTTCTAAAAAATTATAAAAAGACACCTGTGTCAGCGAATTGTTAGGTGTTAAATATTTTTGATACTTTATTCATGAAGATTTTTGTATCGTCTACAATAAATGATGGCCATTCTGGGAAAAAATTCAAACCCAATTCCCTATAACCCTCCGAAATGATTTCATGCAAGGAGTCAAAATACTTCTCGTCTAGACCTGCAGAGAAAGCACCCACCACATCGTCAGATGTAGAAACTTTCACATCAGAGTGAGCTACAACTTTTACTCTTGGCTTATTTATAGCTTTTATGAATTCTTTATTATCTTCTCGGAATTTATTATAGGAATCACAGTAGCTAGACTTATTTACACGGGCAACAAAATATGCTAGAGATAAGTTATAGTCTTTAGCATGTTTCTGGGGGTCATTGATTTTTGCGATCTGTAAAATAAGATAGTGCTGTAAAATAGTACCAAGCCGTGCCCATATGCCGCTCTTATCATCAATTTTATATTGACACATAATTTTATGCATTTGCCAGTATTCATAGGCTAAGCTACAGAGGTTTGAAAATGATTCGGCTGTCTTTTCCATCATTACCATATCCTCAATTTCCTTACTCCCACTCTATCGTTGATGGAGGCTTGGAGGTTATATCGTAAACTACCCGGTTTATGCCGGGCACCTCGTTAACGATGCGGTTAGAGATCCTCGCCAGCAGGTCATAGGGGAGGCGTGCCCAATCAGCGGTCATAGCATCCTCGCTGGTTACGGCGCGGACAGCCACCAGGTAGCCATAGGTTCTATAGTCTCCCATTACCCCGACGCTTTTGACATCGGTGAGTATGGCAAAGCTCTGCCATAACTGACGGTATAGCTTTGCCTTCTTGATTTCGTTCATCACAATCCAGTCAGCGCTACGCAGCATCTCCAGTTTCTCCTTGGTTACCTCACCGATAATGCGGATGGCTAAGCCGGGTCCGGGGAAGGGCTGGCGCCACACCATCTCTTCGGGCAGACCTAGCTCCAGCCCTACCTGGCGCACCTCATCCTTAAACAGGTAGCGCAGGGGTTCAAGCAGGTTAAGTGTCATCTTGGCGGGCAGGCCACCAACGTTGTGATGGGTTTTTATCTTAGCTGAGGCTCTGCTTCCCGAAGACGCACTCTCAATAACATCGGGATACAGGGTTCCCTGAGCTAGAAACTCGACCTTACCTATCTTATCGGCTTCTTCTTCAAATACCTTGATAAATTCCTCACCGATGGCCTTGCGCTTCGTCTCCGGGTCCACCACTCCCTTCAGGCGCTGGAGAAACCTCTCACTGGCATCGACATGGATAATATTCATACCCAGGTTAAGGCGAAATACATTGAGGGTTCTTTCGGCTTCTTCACGGCGCAAAAGTCCGTTGTTGACAAAGATGCAGGTAAGCTGGTTACCAATAGCTTGGTGGATGAGGGTGGTGACTACTGCCGAATCAACGCCTCCGGAGAGAGCACTGATGACTTTGTCCCTGCCTACCTGTTCTTTGATTCTGGCCAGGCTATCCTTGATGAAGTTGCCTATTGTCCAGTTTCCCTGACAGCCACATATTCGGTAGGCGAAATTCTTGAGGATAGTCTTCCCTTCAGGGGTGTGGGCTACCTCAGGGTGAAACTGGAGACCAAATATATTTTTGTTATTACCCATAATGGCAAAAGGGGACCCTTCGGTATAGGCTAAGGCAGTAAAACCGGCGGGCATTTCCTTAATTTGGTCGCCATGGCTCATCCACACCGGGGAGGAAGTGGGTAGGTCAGCAAGTAGCGGCGAATCTATATCGCTTACGTGAAGGATGGCGTGACCGTATTCATGCTTGGTGGCTGGAGTAACCTGTCCGCCTAACTGATGGGTTATAACCTGCATTCCGTAGCATATGCCCAGTACGGGCAGGTTGCGTTCATAAATGTAGGCTGGTGCCAGGGGTGCGTCTCGCTCATAAACACTGGCCGGTCCTCCGGAGAGGATAAACCCCTTGGGATTTAACGGGGCTATCTTTTCCCAGGGGGTGTCGTAAGATACCATCTCGCAATATACCTGGCACTCGCGTATCCGCCGGGCGATAAGGAGGCTGTATTGTGAGCCGAAATCGATAACAATTATGGCTTCGCGCTCAGCACCAGAGATGGCTTCTTTTGGTGGCGATGGTTGCTCACCACCCAGCTCCTTAGCAATCTCTAGGTAGGTAGAGACTTCAATATCGCCACTGGTGGCGACACGGTGGCTCTCATTTGACTGTTGTCTTGACTTATCTTTAGTCATTTCTATGCCCAAGATTACCACTGTGATATACTATCGTCAAGGGAAAATCATTGGTTTTTGGCAGGCGTTAGGTAATGTTAGCTGGGCTTCCGTCAAATATTAAGCAGCAGGTTGAAGAAGGTGTTTCCATTCTTAAACGGGGAGGTATAGTCGCCTTCCCTACGGATACCGTCTACGGGTTGGGGGCTTCGGCTAATATTCGTCAGGCGGTGGCGCTGGTGTATAGGGTAAAGGAGCGGCCGCGGGATATGCCGCTACCGTTACTTTTAGCTCGGATATCGCAGATGGGTGAGGTTGCTGAGCCGATACCGCCGATTGCCTGGCTCTTGGCGGAAAGATTCCTGCCTGGTGCCCTAACCTTAGTGTTGCCTAAGTCTAAGTCGGTTTCTGATATTGTTACTGCGGGAGGTATGACCGTGGCGGTTCGTGTTCCGGCGCATCCGGTTCCGGTGGCTCTTATTGATGGGCTGGGAGCACCTATTTTGGGCACCAGTGCTAACCTGAGCGGCCGGCCGAGTGCCCTCACGGCTGGTGAGGTCTATTCACAATTTGATAATAGAGTAGATTTGGTTATTGATGGCGGTCGGTGTCCTGGTGGTAGGGAATCTACCATAGTTGATGTTACCGGGAAGACACCGGTAGTTTTGCGCGAGGGTGCTCTGGCCTTGAGGGAGCTTAAGCAGGTGTGTGATAGTATTGTGTTCAAAAAATGTAGTCAGGCATATGATAGCATTGTTTTCGGAAAGGAGGCTGAATGATGCGTATTGCTATCGGCGGTGACCACCGGGGGCTTGATGTCAAGCAATTCATTATGAAGCTAATTACTGGTGCTGGGCATGATGTTAAAGACTTTGGCGCTTATACTACTGACTCGGTGGACTATCCTGATGTTGCTAAAGAGGTGGCTCTGGCGGTAGCCAGAGGTGAGTTTGCCCGGGGTATTTTGATATGCAACACGGGCATTGGTATGAGCATGGCGGCTAATAAGGTAAAGGGGATAAGAGCCGCGTTATGTTGTGACGCTTTCATGGCGCGCCGGGCTCGGCAGCACAATGATGCTAATGTCCTCTGTTTGGGAACGGGGCTGGAGCCAGATGTAATATCTGAAATCGTTGAGACTTATCTTACCACCGAGTTTGAAGGTGGCCGGCACCTGCGAAGGGTAAATAAGATAAGGGCTATAGAAGGCTAATTAAGAAGGCTAATTATACAGGGGCTAGGTTTGACAATAACTAGGGGCTATGTTATGTTTTGGCAATGAGGTTGAGAGTGGAATCTTGAGGTGTGGCTCCGTCCCGGTAGGGGCGGTTTTAACTATCTATGGTGGAAGGAGTCGTCAGTTAAGGTATGAAAAGTGATATGGCTAAAAAGGGCGCCGAACGAGCTCCGCACCGTTCTTTACTGTATGCTCTAGGCTGTACCAGTGCCGATATGGATAAGCCTTTTATCGGTGTTGTCAATAGCTTTAGTGAGATTGTGCCGGGACATATCCATCTGCGCGAGGTTGCCGAGGCGGTTAAGGCTGGGGTGTCCAGTGGGGGGGGTGTCCCCTTTGAGGTCAACACCATTGCCGTGTGTGATGGTATTGCTATGAACCACCCGGGCATGAAATATAGCCTACCCAGTCGCGAACTAATCGCCGACTCAGTGGAAATAGTAGCCGAGGCTCATGCCTTTGACGGTTTAGTCTTTATTACTAATTGTGACAAGATAGTCCCGGGGATGCTCATGGCGGCGGTGAGGCTAAATCTGCCGGCTATCTTCATTAGTGGCGGTCCGATGCTGGCGGGCAGGCTGAGTAGTGATAGTGGCGTTAAGCATGTGGACCTCAGTTCTATCTTTGAAGCCGTAGGTAGGGTAGCTAAAGGGAAAATGAGCGAGGAGGAACTAGAGCAGTTGGCAGCGGTGGCCTGTCCTGGTTGTGGTAGTTGTTCGGGGATGTTTACCGCCAATACCATGAATTGTGCCACTGAGGCGATGGGAATGGGACTGGTGGGCAACGGTACCATTCCGGCGGTTGATGCCCGGCGGCTACAGTTAGCTAAGGAAGCGGGGCAACGGGTTATGGAACTACTGGTTAATAATATTCGGCCGCGTGACATTATAAATAGAGTTTCTATCCATAATGCCTTCGCCGTTGATATGGCATTAGGGGGTAGCACTAATTCAGTTTTACACCTTATGGCTATCGCTCATGAGGCTGGGGTTGAATTTTCCCTGCCCATGATAAACGAGATAAGTGAGCGTACCCCTCATTTATCCAAGTTAAGACCAGCCGGTGACTATCATCTGGAGGATTTAGACCAGGCTGGCGGTGTATCGGCAGTAATGAAAGAGCTTAGAGGGTTATTAAACCTGGAGGCAAGGACGGTATCAGGAAGAACAGTTGCCGAGATTATTGCTGACTCTCGGTTTGTAGATAGGGAAGTGATTCGCTCAGCTGACAATGCTTACTCAGCTAGAGGTGGTATTTGTATCCTTTTCGGCAATCTGGCACCAGAGGGTGCGGTAGTGAAGAGGGGCGCCGTAGCCCCGGAGATGATGGTTCATCAGGGGCCAGCCAGAGTATTTGATTCTGAAGAGGAAGCCACAACCGCCATTATGAATGGTAGTATAGAATCGGGGGATGTGTTGGTCATTCGTTATGAGGGACCTATGGGGGGTCCTGGGATGAGAGAGATGCTCACGCCCACATCCCTTTTAAGCGGCATGGGTATGGATAAGGAGGTGGCCCTGATAACTGACGGGCGTTTTTCTGGGGCGAGTCGGGGGGCGGCTATTGGGCATGTCTCTCCCGAGGCAGCTGGTCGAGGGGCTATCGCCGCCTTAAGAGATGGAGATATAATTAAGATTGATATCCCTAGTTATAGGCTTGATGTCGAGCTCAGCGATGGAGAAATAGCTCAGCGCTTAGCCGGTTTAGCTGAATTTGAGCCTAAGGTAAAAACCGGCTATCTTCGCCGTTACGCTGAGAAGGTAGGTTCCGCTAGCACCGGGGCGGTGTTTAGCGATTGAGGAAATAATAATGAAAATGACTGGTGCCCAAATTATATGGGAGAGTCTGCTGAAGGAGGGGGTAGAGGTTATCTTTGGTTTCCCTGGGGGGGCTATCATACCCCTATATGATACCTTACCCAAGTATCCCCAGCTTCGCCACGTTCTGGTGCGGCATGAGCAGGGGGCAGCCCATGCGGCTGATGGCTATGCCCGAGCCACAGGTAAGGTGGGGGTATGTATGGCCACCTCTGGACCGGGAGCCACCAACCTGGTAACCGGTATTGCCAAT
>DAOWJG010000208.1 GCA_030640485.1 Dehalococcoidales bacterium
CCACGCACCACCTGGGATACAGCAAATCAAGCGCTACGCTCTTGAGTTTAGCTACTTGAGAAAGCACAGCCACCACCTGTAGTCCGTAATCCAGGGTCAGGAATGGATTATTCCATATTTAGCGGGACCGGGCATTGTGGAGCGCTCCGCTCATGATGGGCTCATTAAGATATACGTCACCGTTCCTGATCTTTAAATTAAAGCCGCAATCAGGATTGGTACAAACCCAGGCTTTGTAGTGAATGGCTGCCCCTTGACTGCCAAAGTCAGACAGGGGTACCAGGTCTCCGGTCTGGCACTTCTGGCATTTAGGTAAATAAAGTTGGTCCATTAAGTCCACCTCCCAACCAAAATTAATCTTTTTCAGTATACACCAGGCGGTTGGCGGTTGGCAAGAGCTTCTCCCGTCATTGCGCCAGCTTGGTCAGGCTAATCCGGCTGTAGATAGCCCCCTCCCTGGTCAGCCGGCTCTTCATCAGACTGATGCCATCCACCTCAACGGGGCAAGCGGCGAATTTAGTGCCGGCGATAAGCTGCCCGAACCGGCTCCGTTCGTCTGGGGATGCCCGGCTGTTGAGGCGGGCCAGGGTCAGGTGCGGGGTGAAAGGCCGTGACTCAGGAGCAAAGCCCAGCCGGGACAGCCTGGCATCAATATGCCCCTGCAGTCGCTTGAGCTTTTCTACCTCTCCGCTTACCCCTACCCAGGCTACCTGAACCATCCTTGGATTGGGAAAGACCCCCAGCCCTTCAACCTTAAGGTGAATGGGTGAAATTCCCCGCGCTGCCTCTTCTATCGCCCCGGTTATTTCGATAGTCTTATCAATAGGGACGCTACCGAGGAACTTCAGTGTCATGTGAATACTGCCCGGACTGACCCACTTTACCCACGGCTGCTTATCCGCTTTTAGCTGCGCCTCAAGACGGTCAAGCAGCGACTTCAGGTCACCGGGTAGTTCAATCGCAATGAAAGAGCGAATCTGCTCCAAGCCTAAGCCCTACTCCTGTTGTTTACTCCTGATATCGAGCAACCTGCAGGCATTGCCGGAAAGGATAAGGCTCCTGGCTTCTTCGGGCAGGTCCAGGGAGTTAATCTCACTAAGGAAGCGGCCCTGTGCCAGCAGGGGGTAATCGCTGCCGAAGAGAATCCGGTCACTGCCAACAAGCTGGCTGACCTGATGATATACCTGAGGGTGGTACAAATAGGGTGAAGCCGCCGTGTCAAAGAAGACATTGCCCATTGCCTTCTTTACCTCGGGCATCAGGGCGTAGAAGGGCAGCCCGCCGCCCCAGTGAGCACAGACTACAGTCAGTTCGGGAAAGCTTTTAATCAGGTAGTAGAGTATCTCCGGGGTAACGCTTCCCTTCCCCGGGTACTGGTGACCGACCGGCTCAGAGGAGTGAGTGAGCAAAATTAGCTTATGCTTTACCAATACCTCAACAAACGGCTCCATCACCGCCGTATCGCCCAGGTCGATTAGCTGCATATCCGGCCTGAGCTCACCAATCCCCTTTATCCCGCCCTTGGCACAGCGCTCGACCTCAGCAACGGCAGCCTCGGTGGACTGTGGCTGGACAGCGGCGAAGCCAATCAGGCGGTCAGGGTAACGAGCGATTGACTCCAGGATGTAGTCGTTGGTCTCGACACAAAGCTCGTGGGTTGTCCAGCCAATATTCAAGATGACTGACATATCAACCCCGTCTTCATCCATGCTGGCAATGAGTTCATCGGCGGTGGCAAGCGTGGCTTCCTTCCTGGAATAAAGAAGGGCAAATGAGGGGTCTGCCTCAACATACCTGGCGCGGTTTTTCTTTACCCAGGGTGAGAAGACATGGGTGTGGAAATCAATTATCACATCGAGATTATAGCAGAACCCTCAGAGTGGCTTCAAGGAAGGTATGCCCTTACCGCGACAACCTTCCTCTATCAAAACGGACAGTTCATTCTCACCGAGCACAACAATATCTCCTATCTGAAACGCCTCTAGGGAGGCCCGCTCAGCGATTTTTAGCTGGGTGACTAGCAAAAAAACACTTAAAAATCAAGTTAAAAAGATGTTGACAGAATACACTATGTATGGTATTGTTGACTAATATGGTCAACTTTGTAGTATATACTTGATTAGAGGAGGTAAGCCGAATCAAAATTCTAATGATTGATACCCTAGATTGCCAATTAAAGCCGTCCGAATTAAAAGAGGCTATTAAGGAGACTATGAGAGCTAAGGATTGCTTGCTGACTGATTAAGTTAGAAAAAATGCCTACTTCCTTACCTGGGAGATGATTCAATGAAACTATATCAGATGGTTATCAGAGATGTGATACGCAGGAAAAGGCAGGTGCTGTTTGCTGTTATCGGTGTAATAATCGGCACGATGACAGTAGTCGGTATATTTACCATTGCCCGTGCCGGAGAAGCAAGAATGATTGACCAGCTGGAAAAATATGGGCCTAACCTAACCGTGATACCGGCGATAAGCAATGTTGATATGCAGTTGGGCGACCTGAGCCTGGGCACTCTGTCGGTGGGAGAGAACTACATTGCCGAAGAGAAACTGCCCCAAATAAGAGAAATAGCCGATAGTGAAATACGGGAGGTGATGGGTATTAGTGATGAGGGTGATATTGCCATCATTGCTCCCAAGCTGTACATCAATACCAAGGTGAATGGAACATCGGTGATGGTAGTCGGTGTGGAACCTCGAGAGGAGATTAAGATTAAGACGTGGTGGAGGGTGAGCGAGGGAGAATATCTTGAACATACCGACCAGGCCCTGGTAGGAGCGGTTGCGGCGGAGCTGCTGGGGCTCAGTAGTGGCGACCGGATTGCTCTTAATGGCGCCGATATCACTGTCGCCGGTATTCTTGAGGAGACCGGTTCCGATGAAGACTATCAGGTCTTTGTTCCGCTGGAGACGTTACAAAAGGCATTTGATAAGGAGGGGCTAATTTCCTCGATGGATATTCGCGCCCTGTGCAATGCCTGCCCGGTGGTAATGATAGCCGACGACATAAATAACGCTATTCCCGGGGTACGGGCGATTGCGGTACAGCAGGTAGCCAGCGCGGAGGCGGAGATGATGGGCAGAATAAACCGCTTTATGCTGGCCCTGGCCGGAATCACACTGGCGGTCGGTCTGTTCGGGGTGGGCAATACCATGATGCGTTCGGTAAACGAAAGAATCAAGGACATCGGCATAATGAGGGCAGTGGGGGCATCACACAATCAGATAATGAAGGTCTTTATCTATCAGGCAATTATTATTGGCATCGTGGGGGGCGTCTTTGGATATCTGGCCGGGATCCTGCTAGCCTATGCGCTCGGCCCGGTGCTCTTTGGGGTGTCCTCCATTAGCCCGGTGCCCCAGTACTTCCCCCTGGCGTTGGGCCTTGCCATCGGTGTTGCCGTAATAGCTACCGTGTACCCTGCATTCCGCGCCGCCAGGATTAAGGTCGCCGATTCTTTTCGGTCTTTGTGAGGTGGTTTACGATGTTAGAGGTTAAGAACGTAACAAAAATCTATGGTGAGGGTGAAGCTAGGGTGGTTGCCTTAAGTGATGTTTCCCTTAAGGTAGCTAGAGGCGATTTTAAGGCTATCACGGGGCCCTCCGGAAGCGGTAAGTCCACCCTTTTGAATATCATCGGCGGCCTGGACCGCCTCTCCAGCGGTGAAGTGGTTCTGGAG
>DAOWJG010000160.1 GCA_030640485.1 Dehalococcoidales bacterium
CGTTAGCATTCTGAGGTGGTGCATTAACCATTTCTACTTACCATACCACCTTGTTAGAGCAGCCTTCTTTGCAATCTCACTACGCTGCAAAGCCGTTAATTTCTCAGCTCTAGCCTTACCACCTTTAAGACCACCCAACCTACCAAGAGCCACAGCATAAGGATTCTTCTCTTTTGCTTCGCTAGTAGCTTCATCAGCAATAAAGGCTGCTATTTCGTTAATATCCTGTTTCTTACTTGACCGCTTAAGCATACTTTATTATACCACGCTAGTCAATAGCCCTGTCAAAAATCGCCAAATGAAAATGACCCACTACCTGCTGGTTCAATACATTAGTGACACTTATAATATCGCAACCTTACCGTCCCTTCACCATGTTTCTTTGTGGACGAACTACAGCTTCTATCATTGGCTCTAATAATTCTACATGCCTAACTCAGAACGGGTACGGAGAAAACTCATCAGGTCATCACGGATAACTAGGCCGATAACCCTGCCCTCGCTCACTACCGGCATCTGATTTACATCACCCTCATTCATTTGTTCCAGTATGCTTAACGCATCCTGACCAGGATGGGCCGCCTTTAGCTTGTCAAAGGGGGTCATTATATCCTTCACCCGGGTCACACCCCAATCCTGGCGGGAAACAGACTTGATATTATTCAGAGTCAAAATGCCCTCAAACCTACCTTCACCAGCTACCATAAAAAGCCGATGCCCGACGGGAAAGATATGCTCCTCAACCAACCGACCGATGGTAATATCCGAAGGAACCGCCAGATAGTTAGTAGTCATCACCTGGGCTGCCGTAAACCTACGGAGGGTTTCCCGCCACTCAGCTTGACGATAGCTAGCCTTGGCCGCATTCTGCAAAAACCAACCGATAAAGGCTATCCACAGACCACTAAACGGGTTCAAACCATATGGCGCCAGACCAAATAGAGAGAGCACGGCTATGGCGATACCACCACCAATAAAGGCGTAGCCGACACCCTGTCCCACCCGGGTTGCAATGCGGGTAGCGCGTCTGAAATCACCACTACGGCGCCAGATTAAGGCACGGAAGATACGTCCACCGTCCAGCGGGAAACCGGGGACCAGGTTGAAGATGGCTAGTCCAAAGTTCATAACCATCAGCCACAGAACCATTCTGGCTACCAGCAGTGGCATACCGGAAGCAAAGGACCAAATCAAAAAACATATCCCCCCGATTGCGGCGCTACAGGCAGGGCCAGCGGCAGCCATTTTTAGCTCCGCCTTAGGACGGGCGGCTTCCTTGGCCATCATCGCCATACCGCCAAAGATAAACAGGGTGATGCTGATTACCGGGATACCATTGGCCCGTCCCACTAGGCTGTGGGCTAACTCATGGGCCAATACCGAAGCAAAAAAAAGAAGACAGGTAACAATACCAATAACCCACGCAAAGGGGGAAGACCAGTCCGGGGAGACCAGAGCCAGAGTTAGAAAAGCAAATATTATGAACCAGCTGTAATGGAGCCTCAGCTGGATACCAAAGACCTTACCCAGATTAATTGTGCCACCCATTTTCAATCACTATATTAACATAATTATTCCCCGAGAACAAAAAATCTGCCAACTGGCATTATTGGCAGTATTCACTAGGGAAATAGGTAAGCTAAGGTAATTCTTAGACCTTAAGGCTCTGTTGATGCCAATCAGGCAGTCAGAACCTTCTTTAGCTCAAATAAAGCCGTCCCCACCGCCCAACGCTTTACCCGGGTTCCGCTTCCCGGGTAATGACCGGTAACCACCCGCTTATTCCTACCGGCAGCCACTCCAATATGGAAGGTGCTAAACAGCTTATCTTCGGCTCTAGCCGACTCATTCACCCCGGTTACTCCCACACCAATCGCCGCCCCCAGACGCGACCGGGCAGCTTCAGCCATCGCCAGTGCTACTTCAGCACTGTCACTACCATGCTCGGAAATAAGATTGAAGTCAACCCCGTAAGCTACCCGAGCTTCATCGGAATAGGCAACCAGTCCGCCCTTAAAATATGTTGCGGCATTAGGGGCTTCAGTAATGGTAGCCGCCAGCAACCCTCCGGTATAGCCCTCCATAACGGCTAGGCTCAATCCCTTTTCTGCTAGCATGCGTCCGACGACAGCTTCCAGTGTATCACTATCAGTTCCCCAGATATGCTCACCCAGGATTGGCTTCAGCTCAGCTTCACCCCGGGTAATCATTGCCTCAGCCTCCGGCTGGCTCTGAGCCTTAGCCGCCAGGCGGAGATAAATGCCGTCAACCTTAGCATAAACACCTAGAGTTGGATTAGCTGAGGAAAGTAGTGGCGAGACCAGTTCCGCTACGTGCGCCTCGGTCAAACCAAAGGTCTTGAGGGTCCGGGAAACAATAATGGCGCCGCTGGTTTTTAGGCGTAATCGGGGCAGAACCTCATCATGCCACATGGACTGCATTTCCCGGGGTGGGCCGGGCATAGCTACCAATCGGTGACTGTCTTTTTCCACCCACCAGCCTGGGGCCGTCCCGTTTACATTACGAATTACCTCAGCCGAAGGAATAAGGGTTGCCTGCTTGAGATTAGTGAGCGGCATCTCTCTACCCAAGCGGGCAAATAAATCTCGCAATTCACGCTCCAAATCGGGGA
>DAOWJG010000014.1 GCA_030640485.1 Dehalococcoidales bacterium
ATTGAAAAGTCTTTCATTTATTTTGGAATCACTTCCAATTGACAAGTTAGTTCGAAACTTTATATACACCGAGGGGTCTTCGGTATCGTCCTGATAGCCAAGGGCAACCTCGTGAGAGCTTAAGGAAGTGCCGCAGCGGGGGCAGTGTGGCGTAACCTTATAACCCTGATAGATGAGCCCCTTATCCCACATCTGCTTTATTGCCCACCAGCCGGTCTCAATATAGCTATTATCCATGGTGATATAGGGGTGCTCCAGGTCAACCCAGAAGCCAATGCGCTCGGTCATCGCCTCCCATTCTTTAAGATAACCCAGGACACTCTCCCGGCAGAGGGCATTAAATCGGTCAATACCATACTCCTCAATCTGTGCCTTACCGGAAAAGCCCAGTTTCCTCTCCACCTCTAACTCTACCGGCAGTCCGTGTGTGTCCCAGCCGGCAATACGAGGGGTATAATTGCCTTTCATCGTCTGGTAGCGGAGGATAACATCCTTAAATACCCTAGCCAGCACATGATGTATTCCCGGACTACCATTAGCCGTCGGCGGCCCTTCGTAGAATACGAAACGATGACTTCCCCGGCGAGCGTCCACACTCCGCTTGAAGATATCCTTTTTCTGCCACAAGCCTAATATGTTTTCTTCAAGCGGCGGGAAGTTAACCTTACTAGCCACCGGACGGAACATAATAAAAACCTACCTCTATTTCTATATAAATAATCCCGCCCTCTAGGACGGGACAAGCACTAACGGCAACCACGCCTCTACAATTCACAAATTACCACACTCCAGAGAATAAATCAATCCTCTAGGGATTACTACTTTGGCCGAATAACCACCTTACGAGTCTCACCCTCACCGATACTCTCCGTAGTAACTTCAGGGTGGTCAGCCAAAGCCAGATGGATAATACGCCTCTCATAGGCCAACATCGGCTCTAAGGTAAATGGCACCCGCTTCACCTTTACCTGCTCCGCCAAGCGGGCGGCTAAAGCCTGCAACCTCTCACAGCGGCGCTGCTTATAGCCCTCAACATCGATATTAATCGGTACCCAGGTATTCGTTTGATGACCAACAATAAGTCTAAGGATAAATTGCAGGCAAGCTAGGGTCTGCCCCCGCCGCCCAATCAAAATACCCAGGTCATCACCCTCAATATCAAAGGCAGTCGGAGCGGTAGCCTCTCCCTCACCACCGACCGGCTGAACCTGCAGCTCAACCGAAGCCTCCACCCCCATCTTGGTAAGTAATGCCTCTAAGACACTCTTAGCTACCTCAGCTATAGTGTCACCCCCCTTAGTTATCGGCTCTAGTGGCTCTACTCTAACCCTGGCTGGCTCACCACCCATACCCAAGACCCCACGTTTACCTTCACTTAGAACGGTGACCTTTACCTCTTCCCGAGTGACGCCTAACTGATCTAAGGCTTGCTTGAGGGCCTCCTCCACGGAGTTGGCGCTTAACTCCAGACTCTCCTTCATCTAATCCTTCTCCCTGAATAGAACTCGTATCAACAATATCGGCATCGGTAGCCGTAATCCTGGTCGATGATGTCTCTGCTTGAGCAATGCGTCGACTCAGTTCCCGGCCACTGGCCTGCCGCCCGGCTCCTGACCGGGACAAGCCACCCAACCCCCCAATAACAAAGTATTGCATAACAATACTGATAATATTTGATGCTACCCAATAGAGAGCCAAGCCACTGGGAAAGCTCATAGCTAGAAAGCCAAACATTAGTGGCATCATCCACAGCATCATCTGACTCTGAGCGCGCTGCTGGGGGTCGGTAGCGCTAGGTGTTACCATCTTCTGCGAAAGCCACATGGTAACCCCAACCAAAATGGCAATAGGTATGTCAGGATTATTTAGGTTAAGCCAAAGGAAATGATTATCTAAAGGCAAAATAGGGTAGACTACTGGCCAGGACCAAAGAAGCCGAGACAGACCCAACAAATCCTCAGGGGTTACCCCTAAAACCCTAATAATTGACTGGTAGAGAGCAATCCAGATGGGCATCTGGATTAGCATCGGCACCGCACAGCCAGCCGGGCTTACCCCAGACTCCTTATACAGCTTCATCTGCTCGGCAGCCAGCTTCTGCTTATCCTTGGCATACTTCTTCTGAAGCTCAGCAACCCTGGGCTGAATCGCCTGCATGGCTCGACTGGAGCGGAGCTGCTTGGCGGTAAGAGGATACATAACGCCACGAATAATAATCGTCAAGACAATAATCGTCAGTCCAAAACTACCGAATAGGTAGCTGGACAGCGCCACGAGACTGTTTATCATCAGCGCTAACGGGCCTAGGTTCCACCACTCCACGAATTAATCTCCCTCACTTATTACTAAAGACTGACCCCACAACATCGCCTGCGTCTCTACATCTACCGCATAGAGTGCATCCTCACTTGACGTCTGAGCCTTGATATAGACAACCCCATTATCAGCACTTAGTGGAGCTTTTATCTCTCTGCTGGTGTTTTTGGGGACTTTTCCGATCTCTTCCCTGACATCGATTATGGGCAGACCCTTTTGATGGCTAGTGGTATCCAGTGAATAAACAATGCCTTCTTCAGTAGCAATGACAACTTTGTCGCCAACCACTACCGGCGCTGAGCTAATCGGACTCCCCAGGTCAACCGCACTGGCGACCTCGCGGCCACTTTTAGCATCAAACATATAGACCTTACCGTCAAGGTTCGGGGCATAGATGATGTTATTATAGACTACCGCTCCTGCCCAAAACC
>DAOWJG010000203.1 GCA_030640485.1 Dehalococcoidales bacterium
CATCAGCATTATGAGGTAAGTTTGATTAAGATAGGGTCTCAGGTCAACCGGCGTACCGTTAGAGATATTAGATAGCCCCACCGTAGACTTACAACCCGGAGCAATCTCACCCAGCATACTCATAAACTCAAGGCAGGCCTTCACCTGATTTATCTCAACTGACACCGGGCTCGCAATCGGGTCAATCCAGATGTCCTCGTTAGGAATACCCGCTTCATTAGCTTCGTAGATAAGGTCAACCGCAATAAGCGCCCTTTCGTTAGCATCCCGGGGCATACCATCCAGTCCCCAGAGAAGTCCAATCATAGACGCATTATACTTCTTGACCAGAGGCAGTTCTTCATCCACACGTGCCGGGGCGATAGAATTTATCAATGCCTTATCTTTGCATGTCCTGAGGCCGGCTTCCATAGCTACCGGGTTAGTGGTATCTAGAGAGAGTGTCTTATCGGTAACTTCCTGAACGGTGTTAACCACCCACTCCATCAGCTCATCGCCTGCCTTCCGAGCCGGGCCGATGTTAAGGTCAAGATAATCCACCCCAGACTCAACTTCAGCTTTAGCCAGTTCCTGAATCGGCCCCGGGTCTCTTCCCTTAAGTGCCAGACCAATATTCTTCGACATAATATTGATATTTTCGCCGATAAGGATCATCTATTACCTCCTTAAGATTGCCACGTCTTGAGATAAGCTGGAATATGAGCCCCCTCCCGGGGACCAACCAGAATTTCCCAGCCGGCTAGCTCCTCCTCGAGACCACCACTCTCCGCAGCTAAATACCCCGGAATTAGCAGTTTATGATGCTTAATCCTATCCTCAATACCGCACTTCTTAACGAAGGGGGCAATAGTATCAGCCACAAATTTCCCGGCTGCCCAGGCCGTCATTACCGAGAGCCCCTCGGTATCCTTAACCAGCAGCCAGCTGGGCATCTTGCTATTCTCAATCTCGCCGGAGACAATGAAATAGGTAAGGGAAAAGTTGGACGTAAGGAGAACGGGAGAATTTTCGTCAGGACCGCCAATCTCATAGATTCCTTCGGTCGTTGCCAGCGGTCGCTGCGGGTCAGTGTAGATATTCATTCTGGCCACAAGCAAGGGGAACAGGTTCTCTCCCCGAAAATCAGAGAGCACGATAATCCCACCGTATTTAGCCACAAACATGGAGGCAATCACGGCCTCCTTCATCGGATCATCCGTCATCTCAGATGGGAAGCAGATGGTGGGAAAGCCCAAGGGACGAAACTTCTTATTTAGGGCCGCGCTCCGGATGATTATCTGGTCTTCAAATGCCTGACGGACAGTTCTTGAACCGGAATCAATAACAATATCTTTGATGCCCGCCTCGGTCAACCTATTCGTCAGTTCGGATACCTCCTCCAGATTTGAGCCCTTAGCCGCCACCGAACACGAACTGGATTTAGCTAACTCGGCGACAGCTTCCAGGTTATCTTTATTAACAGCGTAAATCAGCGGTTTCCGGTCACTACAGGCCTTTAAACCCGCCTTCAGGATATCGGGGTTATCACTCAACAGGATAAGACCCGCATCGCTATTCTGCACCACCTTACTAACCAGAGCCTCAAATTTGCTTGCGTCTCCAGAATCAGCCTTTAAGGCCACCAGCTCCGGGCGAAGGATAAGACCTACCCTCTCATACTGGAGTTTGAACCTTTCCAGACGAGCACTAACCTCAGCCTCATCCATAGTGTCACTGATGATAATGGCAAAACCAGGGGGATTCTCAAACCTCTTTTCATGGCGGAACATCACTGTCTCACCACCAACCTTAAAGGCTCTATCACCTACGCCAATAGTAACTGCTCTAATTGGTGGTGCTGCGGCCTCGGTTAACTGGGCCTTCGTCTCCTCAGAGACATAGGGACAGGCAGCCAGCTCCGCCTTCCCCGTCGCCAGGCTCATAGCGAAGGCAAGACAGGTAGGCACCCCACACTCGCCGCAGTTCGTCTTAGGCAGTAGTTTGAATATCTGTATTCCGGTAAGTGCCATCGCTAATCTCCTTTTCTATTCTAGTATTGGCTCCATAGTAAGGGCCGGGTGTCCCTTTTCCTCAAGGAAGGGCAGAATCTCCTCCTCAGTAGCGCCTACCGCCTCATCGGCAACCATATCAAGCAGGTCAGGAACGCCCATTTCCTTAGCTCTAGCCTTAAACCGCTCAGCGATCTCCTCCTTTAGCATCTTGGGCATCCAGACCATTCTTAGTAAGCCACCATCACCAATGAGGAACTTCCGCTGGCAGATATTGTACTTCCCGTGACCAACAAAACCAGGGGTACTGAGGCCACCACCGACGGTACCCGCCAGGGTGGTAAATTTCATGCCACAGGGGGTTTCTCCGGTATACTCCCGGTTTACCGCCATTATCCCGTTGCACAGGGGAAGGACCGCCGCCACACACTCACAACAGCCGCAGGTAGTCATAGGGTCATGCATTAGGCTGTAGAAGTTATAATGGTCTAACTTGCCGCGAGAAGCCTTATAGAGAAACTCATTTACCCCTTTAAACTGCCCCAGCTTGGAGTCAAGAACCTCCCCCTTGGGCACTGGCTGATTCGTCCCCGTTGGGGTAATCTCATAAGCCGCTTTGCAGTCCATCCAGTTATAGGAACCACAGAGGCCGGTTCTCTCCGGGCTAATGACACAAACATGGCTGGGAGCAAAGGACTGACATAGGGTGCAGGAGTAGAACGTATCGGTAGTCTCATCGGTCATGCCTTCAATACGGACATCTCTAGCCGCATATACCGTTTTTGCCTTTTCTATTATCTCCCTCACTTTATCTTCTTCGGTATAGAGTCTTACCTGCAGCTTATCGAATATCCGGCCAAAATTCTGGTGCAGGGCAGCATGAAGGAGAGAACCGATATGATACAACCTAAAGCCCTTTTCATAAACCTCTTTGGAGATTCGCAGCCAGCCAATATCCCTCTGCCCATTGTGGAAGCACCCCTGAGTGTAATTTATCAGATGGTGAATTTGCCGCTCCAGGATAGGTTCAAAGTCCTCCTGCATCCCCCGACCGGCAACCTCAACAGTGATGGCTAGTGGCAACCTGGACTCAGGAGGCACGTCAGTTATTTCGGGACCAATCACCTCAATCTTCCCGTCCTCTACCTCATCCACCCGCTTGGAGGTAACCCACTCAACCATCGGGGTAAAGCCGCCGCCACACTCCAGGTGCCACATACCCTTCCGAATCCTTTCACCCTCGAAGGCAGCACCAAAGCCGGTGGGAATCGGTATCTCAGCCACAGTAACCTTCAGTCCTCTTACCTCTATCGCTTTGGCTACTATCTCATCATGAGGGACATTGGAGACAACGTGCTCATAAGTACAAACCCCGGTTGGCAGAATTTCAGGTATCGGCGTGTCAGCAATAACAGGGAAGCCAAAGTTGACACAACCCAGGGCATTGGCATACCACTCATCGGTAACATAGCCTAAGGGCAGGGCAAAGGCGAAGATGCGATCCTTGTTATAGATAAGGTGTTTTCTATAATCTCCGGGCTCAATGCCACCAAAGGTAAAGCCTGCCCTGATGGCAAAGCCAGCCGCAAATACAGCGGCGCTAATATCGGGACCGAAGGAGACCAAACGAGTCGGCCACCCAATCTGCACGCCAGCCTCAACAAGCTGTTCTGAGAACCTCTTCCCATCATGCTCAGCACACATAAAGATGTAAAGGTTCTTCTCCCGAAGTTCCTGAGCGATTTTGGCGGCTATCTCATTGGTAGGCGCCGCACCGAGGACGGCGGCAAAGCCAGGGGCAGTGCCATCGACAAACTCAACACCTCTCTTCCTGAGGATGACATCATCAGCAGCACCCAACCAGATGTTACTGTCAGTCGGGGCTTCCTGCTTGGTATAGAAGTCCGGCTCCTCCAGATACCTGATGGCTTCACTGAGTGCTGCAGCGAAGAAGGTCGCCATCCCGGCATCAAGGGCAGGCCCCAAATAGGGAAGG
>DAOWJG010000116.1 GCA_030640485.1 Dehalococcoidales bacterium
AGCTCCCTTTGAAGTCTTCCAGCTTGACTGTCCCCTGACTGGTAGCCGCTCCAAAAGCTGGCGCCGACTCCCCCAGTCGGGGTAGACCAACTACCTGTTCCGTAAGCTCTTCCATTTTATACCTCCTTTTATTTTGTTTTCTCTGAGTAGTGTTATAAATATAGTCTTTTAGCTAGATTTCCACAGTCCGTGGATATTGCAGTACTCTCGGGCGGCTACCTTTTTTGATTTGATTTCAAACTCCGCCTCTGGCTTATCCCCTGGCCTTAGAAACTTCCGGCAACCATCGCCGTCGGTAATTACCTCAACCCACTCTATGTAGTGCTTTTCCTCCATCGGGTGGGGAACACTACCAACCTTGACTTTCAGACCTCTATCAGTCGCCTCAACGACCGGTACGTGCTTCTCCCGACCGGCATCCGCGGTCTTCTCCTGAAATAGCTCCATCGGCTGTCCGCAGCAGACCAGTTCCCCCTGCCCGGCATGCAACACCTCAACAATATTACCACAGACATTACATCTGTAAACTTGTTTTAATCCTGTCATTTTCTGACCTCCTTTCATAAAACATCATTAAGCAAAATGGTTCTCTTTGTGCTTCTGAGCGATGGTGCTAGCCAGACTGTCCAGTGCCTTTAAATCAGCTTCTTTCGGGAAGCCCTTACTCAACACCGGCTCCAGTATTTCCACCTTCAGGTTAGGTATCATCCCGGCCAGCTGCTCCACCGCCTTACCTCCCCAGCCATAGGAACCAATGATTGAGATAAACCTTAGTTTGGGCCTCAGGGCATTGGCTAAAAGGACAGCATAGGCAACCTGAGGATGTGGGCCGACTAAAACCGTAGGTGTGCCCATCACCACTGTGGCCGCATCTACCAGTGCCATCGCCAGTTTCCCGATGTCAGTTACCGTGAGGTCAAATTGCTTAACCGTCACCCCATTTTGGGCTAGTGCCCCAACAAAATATTCCACCATCTTCCGGGTGCTGCCGTGCATTGAGACGTAGGGTAAGACGACAATATTCTTGGGTTCATCAAAGACCCAGCTATGGTAGGCTTCCAAGATGAATTCCGGCCGGTCATAGATGGGGCCATGACTGGGAGCGATAATATCAATCTCATAATCCTTTATTTTCTCCAGGTGCTTCTGGATATTCGTCCGGAAGGGCATCATGATTTCCGCATAGTATCTCTTGGCTGCCTCGTAGACCTGCCCCTCATCCCTTACGTAGAGGTCAGTGGTAGCCAAGTGAGAACCAAAAAGGTCACCGGGGAAAAGTATCCTATCCTCCCTCAAGTAGGTTAACATTGTCTCCGGCCAGTGAACCCAGGGGGCATGGATGAATTCCAGGGTCTTATCTCCCAGCGACAGGGTCTCTTTATCGCCGACGGTTATAAACCTCTCTTCCGGAATCAGGAGCAGGTCGATGAGCATCCCCTTACACTTCGGCGTAGCCACTACTCTAGCGCTAGGGTATTTTTCAATGACCCGAGGCAGGGCACCGGAATGGTCCTGTTCCGCATGACTGGCCACAATATAGTCTATGCTTTCCACCCCAAGTCCGCTCAAGCGATGCATCAGTACGTCCCCCATAGTAGGGTCTACAGTATCAATAAGAGCTATCTTCTCACTCCCCTTAATTAGATACGAGTTATAACTGGTGCCATCAGGGAGCGGTATCAGGGCATCAAATAACCGCCGGTCCCAGTCAATAGCACCTACCGAGTAAACCCTAGACCTTATTTCTACCGGTTTCATGTTACTCCTCCTTTAGTAATCCAGCAGCCTTTTTTCACCCTCAATCTTCTTTATCCCGGTGATGTCCTGTCCTACTTCCAGTGTGCCCAGATATTTACCACTCTTATCCCGCACCGCAAAATATCTGATATATACCTTCATCCCCCTAAGGTCTATCCAGAACTCGGCTGAATCCCGTTTGCCACTCTTAAAATCAGAGAGTATCTGGTTTACCTTATCCACGCTGTGCTTGGGATGGCAGTTCTGAGCTGATTTCCCCAGCACTGAAGCCGGCCTTTTGAAGACTCTCGTCTCGTGTTTATTCCAGAATCTAACTAAATCATTCTCATCAACGAAAGAAATATCCACCGGTATTGCTTCTAATATGCCGGCTAATTGCTCTTTATTGAGGTTCTCTATCATTTTCACAGCGGTTAACCCTCCATTTTCTCAAAATCGCCTTTAGCTGCCCCGCACACGGGACATACCCAGTCATCAGGGAGCTCCTCAAACGGCGTCCCCGGAGCAATGTTACCATCCGGGTCGCCCAGCTCCGGGTCATAGACATAGCCACAAACGTTACATTCATATTTTGCCATCTTATCGGTTACCTCCTTTTCTCCTCAATATAGCTGGGGGCGGTCTTAGGCGTGGTGCCCCGCTTAACCCGATGATAATATTCGTAAGTCATACATTCTTCCTCACTAAGGACATCCGCAGCTACCAGCTCACCAATGAAAATAGTGTGGGTGCCCACATCAACTTCCTTAGTTACCCTAGCCTCCAGATAGGCGACAGCGTTATCAAGGACCACCGGCGCTTGAGTCTCGCCTATCTTATAATTAATGCCGCTAAGCTTATCCATGTCCCGACCTGACTTAAAGCCGAAGTGCCCGATAAAAGAGAGCGGGGTCGCCTGACAGAGAACAGAAGCGGTAAAGACCCTGCTCTCCTGGATAAAATCGTGAGTCAGATTAT
>DAOWJG010000128.1 GCA_030640485.1 Dehalococcoidales bacterium
ATTAATCAGGGCATCTACATTGCTGAGCTGATTTAATAACTCGCCACCTATTCCCTTATCCTTAGCCAAATCCTTAACCGAAGCCCCGATATCAATATACTTGACTTCGGTAGAGATAACCTTCTTAGGGTGGAACATATCGGCTAACCCGTTCAGGCGGGACTCCGGAACCTTAGCCACTCCAATATGAAGTGCTGAGGCTTCCCGGCTGTAGCTTCCGATGTCAATCTTACCCCTGGTTAAGGCATTGAAGATAGTCGTCCGACCACTTTTAGCCAGCCCTATGATACCAATATCAACACTCATCAGATAGGTGTCTCAGCCTCCCTTATCTCCCACTCAAAGGGTAGGGGAGATAAAGTTTACCTAAAAATTACTTATTCTCCTTTACTGGAGTAATGCCAGTCAGGCAAAACACTATTGCGCATCTTAATTTTACTCTTTGTAACGCCAGTCTTCAATGCCAGTTATCGACCCTTACTAAGGTAGTTTGATTGCCAAGTGTGATAAAATGAAGTAGACCTCCAAAAGGAAGAAGCATTGCTATATATACTAATCGGTCAGGATGATTTTTCCCGGGGCGAGTTGCTTACGGAGATAAAGAGGGGTATCGGTGACCCGACATTCCTAGCGGTCAATACCACCATACTTGATAGTCGGAAACTTACCCCAGACCAATTAAGGAACATCTGTGAAACGGTGCCTTTTTTATCGGAAAGGCGACTAGTCATTGTCGAGGGGCTACTGGAGCGTTTTGAGCCCAAAAACAAACCGGGCAGGCAGAAGCAGGCGACACTGGCAGCCAACCAACAAAAAAACGAGTATAAATTATGGGCAAGCTACATTAGTAATACCCCCGAGAGCACAATATTAGTATTAGTAGATGACAAAGCAGGCAGCAAGAACCCTCTGTTTAATGAACTTTCGGGCCGGGCCGAGGTAAAATCGTTTCCTCCACTGAATAGAAATAAGCTTCGCCAGTGGATCGAGAAACGTGTGAGAGAAGAAGGGAGCAGTATGTCTCCCCAAGCACTAGACCTGCTGGCTAAACTTGTGGGCAATAATCTATGGATTATGAAGCATGAAATTAGTAAGCTTGTCCTGTTCGCTTCCGGCCGTCCTATTGAGGAAGAGGATATTAAGAAGATGGTGAGCTATGCCCAGCAGGCTAGCGTTTTCACTATGGTTGATGCTGTGCTTGAATTCAGGGCAGGGGTAGCGGAACAATCGCTGCAGCAGTTGCTGGAAAGAGGAGCGGCCCCAGCCTATCTTATGGTCATGTTATCACGACAAATTAGGATGATAGCCCGGATAAAGGAGTTCAAATATCAGGGGAAATCAGAAATTGAGATTCAAAACAGGCTGAGGTTGACCTCAGAATTTGTTTTTCGTAAGACACTAGAGCAGGCTAACAGGTATCCCTGGGAGCGGATTAAGGAGGTATATCACAAGCTTTTGGAAACTGACCTCGCTATTAAAACGGGCAAATATGATGGTGAGCTGGCACTAAATATTCTGATTGCTGAGCTATGCTTGAGAGCCGAAAATGCTGTAGCCCCCGCTTGACAGGCTTCTTGACCGGGTGCTACAGTTGTCTAGCCTCAAAATGACTTTATGAAGACCTTGCACCGAGATGGTGAGGGGCTTTCCGCTCTATTCGACTGAGCTTAAGCTTGGGAGATAAACAGTATGACAGAATTCGGCGTTTTCCATGAATACGGGGAAGAGCTTGAGAGAATGATACGAATACCGACCTTCCCTTTAGCCGTGAAATTATTGACTGAAGAAGCGGATATTCCCGAAGGGGCGGAGAGGCCCCTAAGGAATTTAGGCTATCGTATACCCCTCTGCCAAGGTTACGCTATGTCGCGTAAGGATGGCAAGATGATAGCCATGTTTAAGGAGGATATGACATGCTTTGAGCCGGTGGTGGGTTACGGATGGGTGGAACCCCCACAATATTTTCTGGAGGGACATAACCGTTTCCCAGAGGATGTCAAGGATTTAGAAGCTGGTAGGAATTATGCCCGTGATTTCCCCTGTTTAGCAGTCGGCAAGTATACCGGCATAGTCTCAGCACCGCTGACGACGGCCAGTTTTGAACCCGATTTGGTTATGCTCTATTGTAATCCAGCTCAACTGGGCCTGCTGCTTCTAGGGAAAGAATACCAGGATGGTCATGACCTCAAGTGTAGTTTGTCGAGCCATGCTGCTTGTGTTTATTCCGTGGTGCCAATAATAAAGGGCGGGGAGTGTCAAGTCGCGGTACCATGCCGTGGTGACCGCTATATTGCCTTAGCTGGGGATGACGAAATTATCTTTACGGTTCCAACAAATAAACTCAAAGATTTACTAGCCG
>DAOWJG010000146.1 GCA_030640485.1 Dehalococcoidales bacterium
GCCTTCGGCAGCAGCCTCCTCAGCGGCGTGAGCTGCCACCCAGGCAAAAATTCCAGTAGTTAGCGGGCAACCAATTGAAGCACCGTGTTTCTTAGCCAGCATCATACGAATTTCGATCGTTGTAGTGAGCTTGCCTCTGGGGACTTTCTTCATAATTTCATTCACTTCTCTTGGTGCCGGAATAACACACGTGCCTGTCCCCCATCTCTTACTCATCTTATCATTGATTTCTACCACTTTCGGTAGACCCTTATCATCTGCCAGTTTCTCCCGCCAGCTCTTACGTGCTTTTGCCATGGCCTATCCCCTTAGTAAGAATCTCCTCCGGGCTGGCAATTCTGCCCATTACAGCACTGGCGGCGGCCACCGCCGGGTTAGATAGATAAACTTCTGACTCAGGGCTGCCCATCCGGCCCACGAAATTGCGGTTAGTGGTGGAGATGCACCGCTCACCGGAAGCAAGTACCCCCATATGACCACCGAGGCAGGGGCCACAGGTAGGAGTGCTGACTGCCACCCCGGCCTTGACGAATATCTCAATTAGCCCTCGCGTGAGAGCATCAAGATATATCTCCTGTGAGCCAGGAATAACAATACAGCGCACTCGAGGGTGAACCTTTCTTCCTTTTAATACTTGAGCCGCAAGTTGCAAGTCCTCAATACGACCGTTGGTGCAGCTGCCAATCACGGCCTGGTCAATCTCTATATTCCCTACCTGGCTAACTGGCGTAGCATTAGCTGGTGAGTGAGGTAAGGCAACCTGAGGCTCGATATTGGAGACATCATAGTCAATGACTTGAGTGTAGTTAGCACCATTATCTGGTTCATAGACTCTATAGGAGCGCTTGGCTCTAGACTTTATGTAAAGCTGAGTCTTGTTATCCACCCTAAAGATACCCGCCTTAGCCCCGGCTTCAACAGCCATATTAGCCATAGTAAATCGTCCATCTATAGACAGTGAGTCTATTGTCTCACCAGTAAACTCCATTACCGAATACAAAGCACCATCAACACCAATATTGCCGATGGTATACAGGATTAAATCCTTGCCCACCACCCACTTCCCCAAGCTGCCGTGGTACACCAGCTTAATAGTCGACGGCACCTTCATCCAGATGTCCCCAGTCGCCATGGCAGCGGCAATATCCGTCGACCCCATGCCAGTAGCGAAGGCACCTAAAGCACCATAGGTGCAGGTGTGCGAATCAGCCCCGATAACGACATCCCCAGGCAGTACCAAGCCCTGTTCCGGCAGAAGTACGTGCTCGATGCCCATATGACCAATTTCAAAATATATTATTCCCTGCTCACGGGCAAAATCCCGCATCAGTTTTACCTGCTCTGCCGACGCAATATCCTTATTGGGCGTAAAGTGGTCAGGCACCATTACTATTTTCTTGGGGGCAAAAACCCTATTTACGCCAATCCTCCGAAACTCCCGGATGGCAATCGGGGCAGTAATATCGTTAGCCAGAATAAGGTCAACCCTGACATTTATGAATTCACCGGGGCTTACCTTCTCCTTATCAGTGTGAGCCGCCAGCATCTTCTCAGCTAAAGTCAATATGCCTCCTTTCTCTGGGGTTGTTAAGATAGAGACTGTCTTTGAATATGATGAGGAGGACGGAGAACCATCCCTAGCTCAATTGGCATCTCTGTACCCAGTTACAAAAGTTATCCCGCTGCCTTCTTAGTCGCCAATAATCGGTTCAGGGCGTTCATATAGGCCTTAGCGCTGGCAACGATAACGTCGGTATCCGCACCCCGCCCGGTGTAGGTTACACCCTTACTCTCTATCCGAATAAGCACCTCACCAATAGCATCAATGCCCTCGGTTACCGATTTAACACTAAATTCAGTAAGCACATTAGGCACTCCCACGAGCCTATTAATAGCCCTGTATAACGCATCAACGGGGCCTGTCCCCAGAGCGGCATCAGCCAGAACCTGCCCCTCAGGACCAATAAGCCTGACTGAGGCCGTGGGAATACCCCTATCGCCACAGGATACCTGAATACAATCGAGGTGATAGACCTCAGATACGGTACGTAACTCCTGGGCAATAATAGACTCGATGTCTCGGTCGGTAACCTCCTTCTTTTTATCGGCCAGCTTCTTAAACACCGTGAAGGCACGGCTGAGGTCTTCCTCAGATAGGCTGTAGCCCAGTTCTGCCAGTCGCTCCCGAAAGGCGTGCCGCCCGCTAAGCTTGCCCAGCACCAGACTTGAGGCGGGTATGCCTACTGTCCTAGGGTCTATTATCTCATAGGTTATAGGCATCTTGATGACACCATCCTGATGAATACCCGATTCATGACTAAAAGCATTAGCCCCAACAATTGCCTTATTCGGCTGAACCGGAAAACCAGTGAGCTCACTCACCAGCCGACTTACCCGGTAAATTTGCTTGGTATTAATACCGGTAGTCACCTTAAAAAGGTCCTGGCGGGTCTTAATAGTCATTACCACTTCCTCAAGCGAGGCATTACCCGCCCTTTCCCCGATGCCATTAATGGTACACTCCACCTGCCTCGCCCCTCGCCTGACGGCTTCCAGACTATTAGCCACCGCCAGACCGAGGTCATCGTGGCAGTGAACGCTAACTACAGCCTGGTTAATATTGGACACATTCTGGAAAATCCCCCGAATAAGTTTGCCAAACTCAGAGGGAATGGCATAACCGACGGTGTCGGGAATATTTACCGTAGTCGCTCCGGCATCAATAACTGCTTCCACAATTTGGTAAATATACCCCGGCTCGGTTCGGCTGGCATCCATCGGGGAAAATTCTACATCATCAGTATACTGCTTAGCCCTGGCTACCATGTCCCGAGCCGTCTTAAGAATCTGCTCCCGACTCTTCCTCAGCTGATACATGAGGTGTATATCTGAAGCCGAAAGAAAGACATGCAATCGCGGATGCTTAGCCTGCTTAACTGCCTCCCAGGCACTATCAATATCATCGGGATGAGCCCGAGCCAGAGCACAAATTACCGGGTTTTTAACTTCACGGGCAATCAGGCTTACGGACTTAAAGTCGCCCGGGGAGCTAAAAGGAAAGCCTGCCTCAATAACGTCTACCCCCAGCCTCTCCAACTGCCTGGCTATCTCCAGCTTTTCGTTGATATTAAGCGCCCCGCCAGCCGCCTGCTCCCCGTCCCGCAGGGTAGTATCAAATATAATTAGTCTATCCATATCTAATCACTTCCTCTTAGCTCACTCTTCAGCAGTACCAAATGCTGCAAAAAATTCCTCATCAATTCTAGTTAC
>DAOWJG010000052.1 GCA_030640485.1 Dehalococcoidales bacterium
ATCCTGGATTCGGTAAAAAAGACCAAAAGGCTGGTGATTGCCGATACAGGATGGAAGACCTGCGGAGTAGCAGCAGAGATTTGCGCCATTATCGCAAACAGGGCCTTTAAATACTTAAAGGCCCCTATTGAACGGGTGACTCTCCCGGATACACCTACCCCGGCAAGCCCGGCTTTAGAACAGGCATTTTACCCGCAAGCCAAAGATATCGTAAAGAAAGCCAAGGCTGTATGCAGATACGCCATCAGGAAACCGGCTATCTGGCGCGTTCAGTAGACGAGTGGGTGGCGGCGTTGAGCTACCTGCTCCGGAATCGGGAAGTGGCCCGCCGCCTCGGCAGTGCTGCCAGACACCATGTTCAGCAGAAGTTCCTCATCACCCGCTGTCTTGGCGATTATCTCAAGATTTTTAGAGATCTCGCCATCTGAGGTCACAATGTCTGAGTTTTCCTTCATTACCAATCATGGTCTGGTTCTTCTGGCGATTGCTAAGCGCCGGCGCAGCACCACCCGGGAGATTGGTGATGCCGTGGGTATCACGGAGAGAGCCACTCACCGCATCATCAAGGACCTGGAGCAGGGGGGCTATATCACCAAGACCAGGGTTGGACGGCACAACGAATATCAGATTCATCTGGATATGCCCCTCAGGAACGAAGCGGGTACTGCCGCCGTTGGTGAGCTGCTGATGATGCTGGGCTGGAAACCGAGGCGAAGGCGAAGCCAGAGCCAGCGAAAAACTCCGTCATCCAAGAGTGGTGACGATGCCAGCCGCCGTTTAATATAGCTTAAGGCTTATTTTCCTCCAGTTTCTTGAGCCTGGCGTCACTCAGGCCAAAGTGATGAGCGATTTCGTGGCGTACCACGCGCCCTATCTCGGTGATGATATCGGATTCATAGCGGCTTTTAGCTTCGATGGGCTTTTGGAAGATGGTTATCTTGTCCGGGGGTACCAGTCCGTAATGGGAACTCCGTCTGGTAATCGGGACTCCTTCATAGAGGCCGAGCAGTGTCCGACCTCTGGGCAGTCCGACACTGACCAATTGCTCCCTGGTTGGTTTCTCCTCGACCACGACATCGATATTCTCGAGTCGGGACAGGAACTCCTCCGGCAGGGCTTTAATGGCTTCGACTACCAGATGCTCAAACCTTGTTTTCTCCATTGCCCGTATCTTTTTTCCTGACCATACTAACTGCCTTCTATCTCACTGTCAAGCGGGGATGGCTCTGGAGAGCGCTATTGTAAAGTGGTTTTGGGGGTGCTATGATGCTCGATAGCCAGCGGAGGAGGTAACCCCTGTTGTCGGTTCTGTCCCGTTATGATATCCAGCGCTTGATTGAAAATGAGCCGCCACTGGTGGCGGACCATATTGACCTTGAGGCACAGCTTCAGCCCAACGGTTTTGACCTCACCCTGCGCGAAGTGGCGCTGCTCCAGTCTGCGGGTAGTCTCGGCGTCAGTAACGGGAACCGCGTGCTACCGCCTCTATCACCGCTGGCTTTCGATGGTCTTGGTTTCCTTTACCTGACGCCTGGTATCTACATCGTTACCTATAATGAGATTGTTCACCTGCCGTCCGAGGTCATGGCGCTGGGCCGGCCCCGCTCGAGCCTGCTACGTTCGGGGGTCGCGGTGCATAATGCGGTGTGGGATGCCGGTTACCGTGGCCGCTCTCAGTCTCTGCTGGCAGTCTATAACCCCCAGGGGTTTCGGCTGGAGAGGAACGCCAGAATAGTGCAGCTGGTTTTTCTACGACTCTCAGGGCCCACCCAGGGTTATCAGGGTACTTACCAGGGTGAGAACGTATAGCCGCCCCCCGGGAGGCAACCAGCTAAAGACCACCTCTCTTCAGTAAAGAAAAACCGAAACTTCCTCTATTAGGGCACTGTCGGTCAGGATGCTGATGGATAGCGCGTTACGATACCTGCCCTGCAGGACAACGGCCACATCAAAAGGAAGAAAAGAAAACTGAAGAGAGTGATTCTGCAAGTTATACCTGGGTAACCCTTACCAGGTTGGTATATTCTTATCCTTTTTTAACAACGTTCAAAGCACTATACCGGGGTTAGCGCTGAAGTAATCTTGCGCATAAGTCCCGAGAGCTTCTCCGCGGCTTCTC
>DAOWJG010000189.1 GCA_030640485.1 Dehalococcoidales bacterium
AAGACCGCCTGAACCTCACTCCAGGCCGGGCTTTCAACCTTGAGTTTGATACCTCTCGGTGGTAGTCTCTTTTTGAGCAGCGACAAGCGCCGATTCAGGGGGGAAAGTGGTGCCATCGGTAGCCACTGAAATAGGGTGCCCGCCTTGGGCACAAAGGGGGCAACATTGAGGGTGAGGCGAGTGCCACTCTGCCTGCGGTCAAGAATATCTTTACAACTGATAGCGAGCCTGACAATCTCCGCTACCTCCTCATCAGTCTCCGTGGGCAAGCCAATCATAAAGTAGAGCTTGAGCTGCTTTATCCCCAGCTCGCTAACCTTGCTTACCGCTTCCAGAATATCATCTTCGGAGATACCCTTTTTGATTAACTGGCGCAACCGCTGGGAACCAGCCTCCGGGGCCAGGGTAATTGTCTGCGCCCCCCCCTTAGCTAACACCTCCAATACCATGCGGGAAAGAGGTTTTACGCGCAAAGAGCTGATAGAGAGACCAACCCGCATTTGCTGTAGCCTCACCATTAGCTCTTCTATTTGGGGGTGGTCGGTAACCGCCGGCCCGACCAATCCCAGCCGCCTTCTATATTTAAGCCCCTGCTCCGCCTGGGTGATTAGACTACCTAAAGAGCGGAATCGCATCGGGCGAAAGGCACTGCTCACCAGGCAAAACCGGCACCCCCAGTTACACCCCCGTCCCACCTCAATCAGGTATAAATCTCCTAGCTCGGTGTCCCGGGTGAGCACGGTTGAGGTAGTAGGAAAGTCGTCCAGACTCCGTAACCACTGGCGAACCACCGGAGCCCCCGAGTAATACTGCGGTACATAAACCCCGGGTAGCAAGGCTAAAGCCTTCAGCAACTCATCTCGCCTGCCACTAATATTCTCAGCCAGCACCGGGAGCATACCCGGGATTATTGGCTCTGCCTCACCAATACACAGTAAGTCAAAAAAGGGAGACAGGGGCAGGGGGTTAGCCGTGATGCAGGGACCACCAGCAATAACCAGCGGCTGCCTTTCGTCGCGCTCAGCGGCGTATAGGGGTATGCCACCGGCCTTGAGAATCTGGACTACATTCAGGTAATCGACCTCGTAGTTGATGGAAAAGGCAAGGACAGCAAAATCGGTAAGCGGCCGCTGAGATTCCAGGCTCAAAGGGGGTGATTTCTGAGCCTGGTTCTCCTTTTCCCAGAAAGCTCGTTCACAAACGACCCCTCCATAGCTATTCAGGAGGCTATAGATGGCATGAATACCCAGACTGGACATGCCGACATAGTAAGAGTTAGGGTAGATAAGGGCGATGGGGAGCCTGCCTCCCCAGTCTTTAATAATAGTGCCCTGCTCCCGGGAAAGCCGCCGTCTTGCTTTCTTGATTTCATCCCAACCCATAACTTTTTGTTCTTACTTCAAGCCGCTTTTTTATACTTACTTCCAGCAGCCCTTAAGAAACCGGGAGTTTATCGCTACTACCCTATCGGCTACCATCCTTAATCGCCGGGAAGTCTGCTCTTTACCAAACAGGGCAATCTCTACATTCTTCCCATTATCCTTGACTGCCTGGAGGGCACCCACAAAGTCATTATCACCAGCCACCAGAACCGCCACGTCATAGTTATTCTTAAAGCTGTGAGTTATCATGTCAGTAGCCAGCTGAATATCAACGCCCTTCTCATAAGGCGGGCTGTTAGGCCAGTTGTGGTAAACAAGACGCCCTAAACGCAGCTCACAGTAAGGTATGGCATTTATGCTGGTAAAAAACGCCTGCTGGTCTCGATATCGCTCCGGCTCTTCCTTATGGCCTACCTTAGCATTATAGTAATAGATTCTTACCAGACGGCGCTTCTCCAGAAGCCTATTACCCAGCTTGCCCATGTCAATATCGGTTCTCCTAAAGAAACTCTTAAGAGAATGATAGAGGTTACTGCCGTCAATGAATATCATTAACCTTTCGTCCTTATCTCCCATACATCACCTCCCAGAACTATTTTTGCTTTATGTATACTAAACCAATTATACCGTCTCTGGGATAGAATTACGAATTGGGATGAGTTACAAGGTAATATCAATGGGCGGGAGGATTACAGGAGCATAACCAGCAGACGAGGAAGTCTGCTTGAGGTAGAAAGCCGGAAGTCCATCTCACTCTTACTATTCTGGGGGATGAAAACCCATGCTTGGCTTGGATGGCTCAGGAGCTTCGGTCAGTTTACCAAACTTGGCTTCATATTTTCCCAGGTTGGCTCTAAGAGCCGAAACCATCCTTTTCATATGGCCGGGACTAATAATAACCCGTGCCGTCACCGAGCCAACCGGAGGCGTTATCATCATAAAGTCCAGGATAAACTCTTCTTTAGTGTGGGTGATGAACATATTATTTGAATACACACCACCTCTGAGATTTTCCGGAAAGGCAATCTTCACTTCTTTTTTGGCTGGTTTTTCGGTCATTTTTTGCCTCCTTTCGTAACGTAACCGGCCTATATTAGCCTTACAAGACCTTTACCTTTGAATATACGTTCTTGAAGGGACTTCTTCTCTATCTCAGATAGTTCATTATTTAGAATTCTACAGATAACTTCATATAAGTCCGTAGAAAGCAAAACTGTAATATCCTGTTTTTCAGCACTTTCTAACAGTTCTATAGCAAATAGTTGCTTCTGGTTATCTTTTGGTGGTCTATTATCCAGAGGTTCGTTACAGAAAGGATTACCAACTAACACTCCTTTAGGTTGGCCTCCTTTTTCCGAAACATAGTTACCGATATTCGTTATCAGCTGACCAACTTTTCGAACCCTTATCGTCCCTTCTGAACCCACCACTTCAAGAAGAGCAATCCCGTAATCACAAACAACTAAGCCATCACTATCTTTGTCAGCTTGAGGCACAACATCAAAACCCAATAAAGCTAATGCCTCACGAACTACAGGCTCTAATTGATGTTTCCCCTTTTCATACAGTAAATACTTCCAGCTTTCCAATTTGTCATTGCCATTAACAAGATTTTCTCTCTTCTTTTCCAAAGCAGTAATTTGGTCGTTAGTGTCTGCTATTTGGGAGATAATCTCTTGCTGCCCTGGAACTGAGATAGTCTTAGCCCAGCTGGGTTGAGGTCTAGGCTCCCTATGCCCCATCAGTTTTACAATACACCGTTCCAAAAGTTCGCCGTTATGATAGTCGTAGTAGCTGGGCAATAGCACAATATGTCCTAGGCCCACTCTCTTAGTCAACGCCAGAGCATGAGTCTCAAAGACACTAGATAGCACCTTCCAGTTTTCGCAGTTAGCTATCTCCACGTATGCTGACCATGATGGTTTTGTATTAAGGTACTCGAAAAATGGGTGGGCAGAATCTACGTAGTGCACATTAGTGCCTTTACCACATTGAATTGCCCCCAGTTCCATTTCACGGTGAGAAAGTAACCAGTCATAGTTCGTAATGTAAAAAGTTCTATTTTTGCCTTGCCACTTGCGGTCATAGCTGTAGCTCACTTCAGGACACATAAAACATACTACAACGCCACCTCTTTCAAGCAGTGCTATGACTTCCTCGCACTTTTTGTAATGGATAGATTTTAAGAGAATACCGGCTTTCGAGCCCAACTACCTAACATCACGATTGTAATATTCTATGCCCATACCATAATGTATGACGTCTAGGTTGTGCGGGTTGGCTACCACAGCATCATAGTCTTGAAACAC
>DAOWJG010000070.1 GCA_030640485.1 Dehalococcoidales bacterium
AAATCTGGGCCACATTTGATAGTACCGAGTATCCGGGGAATGTCCCTGGTTATAACCTCCCCATTTTCATCCAAGAGGAATAATTGTTGATAACGTCCGGCCTGACAGAAAACATAAGTCCCCTTGTTGGATGAAGGCTTTACCGTGCGGATACCATCTCTCAGGTTAGAAATTCGCTCATATTCGTTAGGTCTTTCTCTCCTGAGTTGGCGCAAAAGCTCCTCGGCTTCATTAATGTCCAGAAGTTCGCTTTCCTCATCATCGAAAAGGCTTAATTGGGCACCATGCTTTTCATAGATTGCGTACAGGGCTTCTTCATTCAGTGTTTCAGTTCGGTCCAATATAGCTGTATCTTCTCCAATAGTGTCATGGATTTCTTGGATACGGTTATGCAATTTCTGCCGTAATCCCAAATTTCGCTCAATTCCCGTCTCGGGGAGGAAATTGAATCCATATATGACATCGTAATCGGAGCCAATACGGTCAATGCGTCCGAAACGCTGGATGAGGCGCACCGGATTCCAGTGTAAGTCATAGTTAATGATTTTATCGCAATCCTGTAAATTTAAACCTTCAGCCAAAACGTCAGTGGCGAGCTCAAAGTCCAGCTTTTCTGCTTCATCAAGGACCTTGGAGTAGAAGCCGTGCTTTCTAGCGTTCTGATTGCCGTTGGGGGCGCCTCTTTTTCTCTCTGATTTGGCTGACATTCGGTCTATCTCCGCTCTGTTTTTTATTTCCATGGTGTCGGCTAGTAAGAACACGCGCCGAGGCAAGGACAATAATGTGGGCGGCTAGGTCCCACCGCTGGCTTTCTACCGCTAACCTGAGTAGCCTCATAATTTCCACTCCTAAAAGAGAGTAGCTTGGTTTTTATAATAGCACATATGTTCTATTTAGGCTATAGGGTTTTGTCTTATTCTGGGGTCAGGATTGAAAACTGGGGGTCGGCTAGATTGATATTATTCTGTCGCCATTATAAAATGGGACGGAGCCAAAAATGGGTGTTGCCAAACAACTTTACGAGCTACAAGAGGTTGATTTAGAGCTTGAGTCTCATGGGCAGGCTCTCAAGCAGCTCTCAAGTCAGCTTGGGGAAAGTCAGATGGTGCTTAAGGTTCGTCGCCAACTTGGCATGGAAGGTCAGCACCTGGAAGAGCTAAAGCACGGGCAGCATTCCATGGAATGGGAAATAGATGGCATCACAACTAAGCTAACTGCTGTTGAAGAGGAACTATATAGTGGTCGGGTAAGAAACCCGAAAGAACTGGCTAACCTTCAGCATGAGATTGAAATACTGAAAGCCAGACGTAACGAGCTAGAGGATAAGACGCTGGAGCTAATGGAGCAGGTTGAGGTGACCACCGCCAGTACCAAAACTCTGAAGAGTGAGCTTAAAACTCTGGAGGCTGAGTGGCAGAGCCAGCAACGAAAGCTAAAAACTGATATGGAGCAGCTAAGAGTCATGCTGGCCAATCTCAAGCAGAAGCGGGAGGCGATGTCAGCCCAGGTTGACCCTACGGTGGTTGAGTTTTATGGTGAACTCAAGAAGCAGAAGGGAACGGCAGTGGCTAAGGTGGAGCAGGGGGTATGCCGGGGCTGCCGCATATCGCTATCCAACGCTGAGCTGCAGCGAGTCCGGGGCGGTGGTTTAATGCAGTGCAGTAGCTGTGGACGTATCCTGTTTTTGGCTTAGCGTTGAGCCCCATTTTGGGGAGTTTAAGAGGGGCGAAGCCCCTCTTAATAAATCTTCCCCTCAATTAAGGGGAAGGGGGAAAAGGGGATAGGGTTACAAAGATTGGAACCAAAAGGGATAATAATACATGCTGATGGTGTCTCCCGAGGTAACCCCGGCCCGGCCGCTATCGGCGCCACGATAAAAGATGAAAAGGGGCAACTGCTGGCTTCTATCTCCCAGGGGATTGGCTGGGCAACCAATAATCAGGCTGAATACCGGGCGCTCATCGCTGCCCTGAGAGGGGCTATCAAGATAGGTGCCACTAAGGCCAGTATATATTTGGACTCAGAGCTAGTAGTAAAGCAGATAAATGGCAAGTATCGAGTAAAGAATGCCGCCCTTAAACCCTTATATCAAGAGGCAAAGAGATTGCTGGGTCGGCTGGGGGGCTTCACCATCACCCATATCCCGCGCCAGCAGAACACCGAGGCGGATAGACTGGCCAATGCTGCCTTCAGGTGACTACCGCTGCTCTCGCTCGGAGATAATAACTATGGGGTTCATGGTTGACTTTAGTGCTCTCTAGGCATAGTATAACAATAGGTCAAGTGAACCGGGTGACCGCTCGCTTAAAGGCGGGAGGAAAGTCCGAGCTCCACCGGGCAGGATGCTGGGTAACACCCAGGAGGGGTGACCCTACGGAAAGTGCCACAGAAACATACCGCCTCATCTAAATGGGGTAAGGGTGAAATGGCGAGGTAAGAGCTCACCAGCGGCCGGGAGACCGGCCGGCTGGGCAAACCCCACCCGGAGCAAGACCGAATAGAGGGACATAAGGACGCCCGGCCTGTCCCCGGGTTGGTCGCTTGACCCTGTCGGTAACGGCAGGGCTA
>DAOWJG010000050.1 GCA_030640485.1 Dehalococcoidales bacterium
ATCTCCTAGAGAAATATAAATAACCATTCATTTACCCTAACCATTGTAAACGCTATCTGTATATCGGTCAATCTCCGTTAGCGCTGACCGAGGGCGCTTGTCGCCTTCCTGCCCCTTCTCCGAATCAGCGCTTCCTTATAGCCGGACCCTTTAGCCTCTGTTCCTCAGGCGAAAAGGAATCTTCACTGCTTGGATAACCTTAGATACGGCTACGGTCCCCAATATTTTTAGTAGACCACTGCTATGCCAGTCGAAAGACACATTACTGTCTTTGAGCAAGCTATCAGCCATGCCGTTAGCTTTTATGGTGTTAAATAACTTGTCAATCTGCCGGTCGTTCAGGTGTTCATAAAACTTCCGAATCCGGTAGCCCATTTTGAGTTCCTGCCCTAGCTTTTTCTTCCACTCCCGCTCGTAGTTAGCCAGCCCTCTAGCCGATAGGTCATTACTGTTTAGTGCCTGGTGTAGCGTGTTAGCTGCGATATCGGCACACAGCAGACCGTAGTAGATGCCACCGCCGGTAGTTGGTTTTACCTGCCCCGCCGCCGTCCCTACTACCAACCGCCGATTATAATAGGTTCGGGCTAATGGCTTTAACGGTATCCCGCCATAGCTTAGCTCAGCCTCGGCTGAAACTATTTTCCCCTGAGCCACTAGGGATGCCATCAGTCTTTTTAGATAGAGCCCGGGGCTATGGCGTGACAGGAGTCCCGCCCGAGCTTTAAGCGGCGAGGTTGGCACCAGCCAGGCGAAAAACCCCGGGGCTATCTCCTCGCCAAAATAAATCTCCAGCTCGTCTAAAGCCACCGTTTCTACCTCAGCCTGTGCGCCAACGACAAAATGGCTAATCCTGCCCATTCCCAGCCCCTCAACCAACCGGGAGTTAAAACCGGAGGCAATAACCACCACGCGAGCATCAAAGTCCAGGCCTTCTTCCTGCCGGAGTGTCTGGATTCTGACCTTATCATTGCTGACCTCTAAATTCTTGACTGGGCTATTAAACACATATTTGGCTCCCTTATCCTGAGCGCAGCGGGCCATGGTGGTATCAAAGGCTGCCCGGTCTAAAACACAGGCCTGAGTCTCTTGCTGCCCCAGTCTAAGCACTTCCCCTGAGGGAGAAAATAGCGTGGCGCGGTTTACCCGCCTCAAAATGAGGTTGTCAGCAACAGCAAAGGAGCGAACACACTCTTGGCCAATAATTCCAGTACAGCAAACCTTGCTTCCCAGTCTCTCCTTTTGCTCTAGCACCGCCACCTCATACCCCATGCCGGCTAATTTATATGCCACATGGCTCCCAACTGGCCCGCCACCAATAACCGCCACGTCGTACAACTTCACGCCTCCGCTTGATAAACCTAACTACTAACTTATAATACACTATTTATGCCGGGGGTAACTAGCCTTTATCCTCATCCGTGGAAGCTTCGCATCATTCAAGAAATGCGGCTGGTATTAACGAAATTTCTGTCGCCTTTAAGTTTGAGGGCTAGCAACGGCAAGAATAGCTTGATGGTCTTTAGCACTATTCTCCGGCTACATGAGTGGTCTCTTTGCTGGGATGCCGGAGCGACGGGGATAAGTTTCGGGCGTTCTGGATACCTTATCAATTATTACTAACTGGCGTTCATCAGTAAACTCTTCTAGGTTAACCCTTATTGTCTCTCGTAGCTTACTCCCCAGAAGGCTAACTACGTGGCTGGCTTGACCTATTTCTGATTCAATATTCCCCTTTTTCTGGGCAATAAAATTGCCGCCAACAAGGCAGAAGGGCAGGGTTAATTCAACCAGGGTGACCAGCGGGGCAACACCCCGAGACAGCACCATATCAAAGTTCTCCCGGTATTCCGCCTGGTGGGCGACTTCTTCAGCTCGCCCGACTACGATTTCAACATTATTCAGGCCGAGTCTATCTTTAAGATGGTGTAGGAAGGCGGCCTTTTTAGCGGTGGCCTCAAGCAGCACTAGCCTGATATCAGGGAACAAAATCTTAAGGGGTAGGCCAGGCATGCCAGCACCGGTGCCAACATCAATAACTCGGAAGCTAGGGTTAGTTTTCGGTGGCGGCCAAGCTAAACTCACCGTTAAAGAATCAAGGAAGTGTTTTATCTGCACCTCTTCATAACCAGTTAGGCGGGTAAGATTCAAGCGCTGGTTCCAATCTACCAGCTCTTGGTAGTAGATAGAGAATTGCTCAAGTTGACTGAGGCTAAGCGATAACCCTAGTTTTTTTGCCCCGGCACTAAGCTTTTCCATAGTAGTCACGGATATAGTTTACAACCTCGCTACTTGGGTATTGCCTCCAAATTATATCATTAGTTGCTGCCAGTGGAGTAGTAATCTAGGGCTCTAGGAGAGGCTTTAACCTATCTTAGAGGCTATATGCCCCCCTTTGCTTTATAATAGGGCACAACTGACAGTAGGTGATAGTTCAGTATCCAAAGCAAACGAGGTTAGCAGTTAAAAAGCCCATCGTTTTCCTAGCCAAGAGGCAAAAACACCTTCACCGTGGCCATAAGAAGGAGTAGAGGAATCATGCCATTTCAAACCCAGCGTTTATTTCAGCATAACGCCGGCTAAAAATTTTCCCGTAAAGCCCCCCTTGACATTAGTCTATTAATATGCTATATTAATGCTCACTGGCACTAAGCGAGCGGAGGGATATCGGGTGCTGCCTACTGAAATGGTGATATTACTAGCTATTGCCGAAGCCGGAGAGTTTGGTAGAGAAGTACTGGCGCGCCCGATGGGTGATGTGCCGGGTGAGTATATCGGTCATTTATATCAGTCACTGGTCAGACGCGGCTATCTGAGGCAGAGTAGTTCACGGGGCTAGCAACTTACGGCGAAGGGGGGAGCGGCTCTGATAGAGTTCCTGCACAAAAATGAAACCAGGGTCAGGCAGACGATAAAGGCATTAAAACGACTACGTATTGAGATTGGCCAGGAGATAGACAAAGTCAAAAAGGAAGCTACGGTGGTCAAATGAGAAGTAGGAACGGGCACTCCGGGCGCAGTTATTTGACTGTGAGGCAGCATTTTGAGAGCAGGAATAGTTAATGTTATTAAGAAGGTTCTGTTTAGGGTAGGATGGCTAACTATGACCGCTTGAAAGAGACATATCTATGGACTAGACCGGAAAAACCCAACCGGGGTATCCGTGTTACTCCGGCTGATAAGGTATAAATTAAGGGTGAATCGGCTGGCGATGAGGAGACATCAGCCAGTTTAGGGAAGGGGAATATAGGGAAACACGCCGGTAAATTCCTGAATACATTCGGTAGTTTCCCACTCTTCTCTCAGTTTGGGGGGAGCTGCGACTGAGAATTATAAAAGAGTCCAGCGTCCCCCCAACAGTTTTCACACTATCTACACCACGCACGAAGTTCTTCCCTCTACCAATCAAAGACGTTTCTGCTTTCGTCGTTAACCCTCATTTCCTCCCCTCCGGTCTTCAAGTCTCTTCTTGTGCATTTAAACACAGGCTAAGGCACATTGTATTTTATCTGGGCCTGTGTTATATTAAGATAGAAATTGAATAAGGTTAATCCGCTAGGGGTGCTTAAAGGCTGAGAGGTGATTTTAAGCCGACCCTTGAAACCTGATCTTGGTAATGCAAGCGTAGGGAAGCGGCAGAGACCTAGACCAAGGTTTTACTTCTTACTGCCGATACCCTTGGTCTTTAATTTTTTGGGGAGGGTGAATATGACTCAACTGGAACTAGCTAAAGAAGGAATAATATCGCCACAAATGAGGGTGGTGGCTCAGCACGAGGGGGTGGAAGCTGAATTTATTAGGCAGGGGGTAGCTAGCGGGACGATAGTAATTCCGGCTAATGTTAGACACCTAAACCTTATTCCCGGTGGTATTGGCGAGGGACTTAAAACCAAGGTTAATGCCAATATCGGCACCTCCTCAGACTTTTGTGATGTTGATGCTGAGCTGGAAAAGCTGCACGCGGCTACCGAGGCTGGCGCCGATGCCGTTATGGATCTGTCCACTGGTGGCGATATTTCAGCTGTTCGGCGGGCTATTATTGCCGCAAGCTCGGTGGCAATAGGCACCGTGCCCATATATCAAGCCGCCATTGGGGCAGTAGATAGTCGTGGCGCTATCGTTAAAATGACTGTTGATGACCTATTTAGCGGGATTGAAGAGCATATTTACGATGGTGTTGATTTCATAACCGTGCATTGTGGTGTTACCCAACAAGCAGTTGCCAAGCTCAGGCAGCAGGGGAGGGTGGCTGATGTCGTATCTCGCGGTGGGGCGATTCTCATCGGCTGGATGCTCCACAACGAACGTGAAAATCCCCTCTATGAGTACTATGACCGCTTGCTCGAGATGGCCAGGGAGTTTGATGTCACCCTGAGCCTTGGTGATGGGATGCGTCCCGGTTGTTTGGCTGACGCTACTGACCGAGCCCAGATTGAGGAACTGCTTGTTATCGGGGAGTTGGTGCAGCGGGCTCGTGAGGCTGGGGTTCAGGCGATGGTTGAGGGACCCGGGCATCTACCCTCGAATCAAATTGAGGCTAATGTGCGGTTAGAACAGTCCATCTGCAAGGGGGCGCCTTTCTATGTGTTGGGACCGCTGGTAACCGATGTTGCCGCTGGCTATGACCATATTACCGGGGCGATAGGTGGGGCAATTGCGGCCGCTTTTGGTACCGATTTTCTGTGCTATGTAACCCCGGCTGAGCACCTTTCCCTGCCTGACCCGGAAGACGTGAGGCAGGGGGTGATTGCCTCGCGTATTGCGGCTCACGCTGGTGATATAGTTAAGGGAGTAAAAGGCGCCGCAGATTGGGACCGGCGAATGTCGGTAGCCCGAAAGAGGCTTGACTGGGAAGAGCAGGCGAGGTTGTCCTTGGATCCGGAGCGGTCTCGACGGGTGCACGGTAAGCATACCTCGGCGGGGGCGGCTTGCAGCATGTGTGGTGAATTCTGCGCTATGGAGCTGGTAGAGAAGTACTTAGGGGTTAAGGCAACTAAGTGTTAATATCGAAAGGAGAAGTGGATGCAACTTGATGATGTAACCATATCTCGAGTAATAACCAAAAGCTTTATGGAAGACTTCCAGAAGGCAATGGATGTTGATGTGGCTATCGGTGGTGCCGGACCAGCCGGCATGATCGCGGCCTACTATCTGGCAAAAAGGGGGGTAAACACGGTCATTTTTGAGAGAGGCCTGCGGCCTGGTGGTGGTATGCCGGGTGGGGGAATGATGTTCAATACCATCGTGGTGCAGGAGGAGGCCAAGGCAATACTGGATGAGATGGGTATTAGAAATAGGGAATATGAAAAGGGTTACTATACCGCCGATTCGGTGGAGGCATCTTCAGCGATTTGTTTTAGGGCAATACAGGCAGGAGCTAAGATATTTAATTTGATGAGCATAGAGGATGTTATGATTCGGGAGAATGATAGGGTGACCGGATTAGTATTGAATTGGAGTGCAGTCACGCTAGCTGGTTTGCATGTGGACCCCCTATCCATACGGTCAAAGTTGGTGATAGATGCTACCGGCCATGCCTGCGAAATCTGCCACATCGTGGTCAATAAGCTTCATGGTAGGCTGGATACCGAGGGGGGTGGCATAATGGGGGAGAAGTCAATGTGGGCTGAGGTGGCTGAAAAGAGGATAATGGAGAATACCAGGGAGGTCTATCCCGGTGTGATTGTCGCTGGTATGGCGGCAAATGCGGTTTGCGGCACCCACAGAATGGGGCCTATCTTCGGGGGTATGCTCCTCTCGGGGAAGCGGGCGGCTGAGGTTGCTCTGGAAGGACTGCACTAACTGGTGAGTCTTATGAAAGCTGAAATTATCTCTATTGGCACGGAACTCCTTTTGGGGGAAATAACGGATACCAATGCCTGTTTTCTGGCCGGTGAGTTACCTGGGCTGGGGATTGACCTCTATTGGATTTCGCAGGTGGGTGACAATCAGGCACGGCTGGTGAAGGTTCTAAAGCGTGCCTGGCAGCGTTCTGACCTAATTCTCACTACTGGAGGCTTGGGCCCCACCGAGGATGACATAACCCGTGCGGCTATCGCTGAGATGCTGGGGGAAGAGCTGGAGCGTGTTCCCGATTTGGAGCG
>DAOWJG010000056.1 GCA_030640485.1 Dehalococcoidales bacterium
AGTAGCTTTGCTCTCTTGACCCGGAGAATGTTAAAATACCAGATGAAGCTGGAAGCTAATCTCCAGTTTTAGTAGTGGAGGAGTTACATGGATAAGAGGGTAGAGCCTCGCCTGACCGAAAGTGTTCGTGGGGCCGGCTGAGCTTCCAAGATGGGTCCGGGAGACCTAAACAAAGCCATATGTGACCTGCCTCAGATGTCTGACCCCAACCTCGTTCGCGGCTTAGCCAGTCCGGACGATGCCGGTGTCTACAAGCTAGGCGATGACCTGGCTATCATCCAGACCATCGACTTCTTCACACCGATAGTCGATGACCCCTACACCTTTGGTCAGATTGCGGTGGCTAACGCCCTGAGTGATGTCTATGCTATGGGTGGCAAGCCACTGACAGCCATGAATGTCGTCTGCTTTCCGGTAAAGTCTCTGGATATTTCAGTCCTGAAGGACATACTCAGGGGCGGGGTGGATAAGATACTTGAGGCCGGGGCACTACTGGTCGGCGGACACAGTATAGAGGATAACGAGCTCAAATACGGGCTTTCTGTGACCGGCACGGTACACCCCAAGCGGTTGGTAACCAACTCCGGGGCTAAGGTGGGGGATAAACTGATACTTACCAAGCCACTGGGAACCGGCATTATAAGCACGGCCGTAAAAGCCAAGGCGGCTAGTGAGGCAACGGCAGCCAAGGTAGCCAGGTATATGGCAACACTAAATAAAAAAGCCTCAGAGCTGATGCAGGAGATAGGGGTTCATGCCGCTACCGATATTACTGGTTTTGGACTTCTCGGCCATACCACCGAGATAGCTCAGAACAGCCAGGTGGGCATTAATATCTTTTTGGCTTCGGTTCCCCTCTTTTTGGAAGCAGAAGAGTTTGCCCGGCAAGGATTTTACCCGGGGGGTCTACATCGAAATAGGGACTTTTATTCCACTTCATTAACAATTGACGATAGGGTGCCAGCCCACATACAGGATATCCTCTTTGACCCTCAAACCTCGGGTGGCTTGCTAATTTGCCTAGCCCCCAGGAAAGCCAAACTACTGCTAGATAGGTTACACGAGGCCGGTGTGGAAGAGGCAGCTATCATTGGCGAGGTAACTAGCAAACCAAAAGGAACGGTTACTATAGAGTAAACAGGCTATGATATTGAAATCAAAGCAAATCAACTAAGGTTGAATATTAGGCTTCGTTTTAACGTAATAAATTTCATCCCTATGTCATATCAACTTGCCTACGTCTACAAAGTTCCTGTATAATCATAGCCGAGCAACCAATGTCCTTTTAGGAAAGAGTGCCCGCCGATACTAAAGCCAGAACTTTACTACCCTATCCAATAGTATAATAAAGCCGACGTGGGTATCATCTATGCCGTATCAGAAATGATAAAGAAGTTTTTGAAATTCATCGGTCCGGTTTTTATCATTTGTTTTCTGGGGTATGTCTTTACTTTCCCTGTCCAGGCTTCCCAAGAGAGCTATGTTTGTATGGTCTACTTTACTGGAATTGGTTGTTCCTCTTGCGAGATGACATCTCCGTTAGTACTTGAGCAACTACCGAGAGAATATTCAAATCTGGTCGTAATAGAATATGATATTTATGAGCGAGAACAAAACGTCCTCGTGTTTGATGAATATGTCTCTACCTATCATACAGGGTATAGAATTCCTCTAGTAATTTTCGGTCAAGATTGGTATCTTTCAGATCACCTGCCGATTGAAAACAACGTCAGCGAGATAATTGACGAATTAGATTCTAATAGATGTCCATTAATTGATGGTAGCGCTCAAGATTTCAACGATCTAGACCTCAATTCCTTACCCGCTTATCCCAAAATCTGGCACCAGGAGAAAGTATTAATAAAGACAGGCCCCCAAGGAGATGGCGAATTATTAAAAGCACTACTAATTGATGATAACCTGGCCGACGTTTTGAAGGATGCTGAATTTGAAACGATTGAGCCAATAGCGGTTGCAATTCCTGGGGGAGAGGTTAAATTCGATAATGGCATTTTAGTTGATGATTGGATTTTTCAATGGAACGGTGAGGGCATAGGAACCCCTCCCGAGCCAGCACCAGTCCCTCCCGAGCCAGAACCAGTTCCCCCAGAGCCAGTACCAGTTCCCCCAAAGCCAGTACCAGTTCCTCCCGAGCCAGAACCAACCCCGCCAGAGGTAGCCAACCTTACTCTAGTGAAAGTTCTCTCTCTGGCAACCGCGGATGCCGTAAACCCCTGCGCCTTCGCCGTCTTACTGTTAATGCTGGTTTCAATTTCTGCTTATAACCCCGGCAACCGCCGAAGTATACTTTACGCTGGTTTGGCATTCATTGGGGCAGTATTCGCCATGTATTTAGTATACGGCTTACTTCTTATTAAATTTTATCAGGAAATCCAGCAGTTGAAAGATGTTGGAGATGGGATTTATC
>DAOWJG010000059.1 GCA_030640485.1 Dehalococcoidales bacterium
GCTATTACTATCGGGTGAGAGTCATTTCTCTCTGAGGCAAGGAGTGGGATTTGGGCGAGGTGCAGCATATTTAGGACGTTAGTATAGGTGAGTTCGTAGCCCAGGGAAAAACCAATGATGTCAAAGTCCTTTAGTGGGCGTTTAGATTCAAGACTAGAAAGAGGAATACCGCCCGCATGCAGTTGGGCTGCCATATCCGGCCATGGGGTAAAGACCCTTTCGGCAAGCACATCCGGTTGATAATTGAGTAGCTCGTAGAGGATGGGTAATGCCAGAGTGGACATACCTATTTCGTATAAGTCCGGGTAGGAGAGGGCAATCCGAACCCGGGTTTTGTCCCAGTCCTTGATGACGGCGTTCCACTCGCCGCCAGTATAGCGGGCGGGTTTGATTACCTGATGCAGTATATTATCGAGATCGGTCAATTCAAAAACTCCCAGCGGTAATGCTGCCTAGGTGGTCAGTTTAAAACCTCCCGGCGGTATGCTGCCTAGGTGGTCAGTTTAAAACCTCCCGAGGGCTAATTATAGTTTAAGAAGGGGGAAGTAATCCAGCGTTGTGGTCAGTGTCGGCTACCGAGCCTTAGCTATCCAGCTGTGACAGGTCAAACCGCATGCCGTCCCGGGCAGAAATTACTCTAACTCCGGTCTCCTGAGATAGCCTCTGGGCTATCTCCCAGGGTCTGGCCTGCCACATCGGCATACCAAAGTGGGTCAAAATGGCGACTTTTGGCTTCAGTTCGGTGATAATGCGCTTGGCATCAGGCACTGAGAGATGGTCAAAGGCTGGTTTGGGTTCGAAAAAAACAACATTAATAATGAGTAACTCGCTGCCATAGCTCTTGAGCAGACCGTCAAAGTAGCGGGTATCGGCAATGTAGGAGAGGGTATGCTCCCGGGTCTTAAAGAGCATGCCGTAGGTTTCTACCGGGTGTATGTGCCGAATCGGGGTGGTAAAGGATATGTTGCCGATGGAATATGATTTGCCCTCTTCTAAGACCTCAATACCCTCAAGGTAGCTTTTCAAGTAGGAGAAGATAACCGGCTCGTTCTCCAGGGCATCAGCGGGTGTAAAAAGCCAGCCGCGGTGCTTGAATCCCCCCTGGGTCATCGCCTCAGCCATAATATTAATATCCGCTGAGTGGTCTAAGTGGCGGTGCGATAGGATAATGGCACTTAGCTTATCGGCTCTGAGCTTCCGCTTGGTGGACTGAACGATACAGCCTGGCCCGGGGTCGATGAGTATTTCGATGCCGCTTAGATTAAGCCATAACCCGCCTGAAGCCAGAATCTGGGTAGACACCATTATTCTGGCACCGCCGGTTCCCAGGAAAGTAATGGTATCCGAAAGGAGGTTTTTATTTTCCATAACTACAGAAACTATAAAATATAGCGGCGTTTTTTACAAATAAAACGTATTTCTCTCGTGTTTTAGCGCTCCTCTAACTTACTTCTAAATAGGTGAGTGCCGATATTAACATAGGCTATTGACACGGTCAGCTCAGCGATTTAAAGTGTCTGTGGCTGAGTTATGCAAGTGTGGCTACAGTAGAGCAGGGAGGGGTGGATAAAGCGCTATTTAAAGGTTAGGCTAGCCGGAAATAGGTTTAGGGAGTGTTGAATGGAGCAGATTTGGGCACCGTGGCGTATAAAATACATCCAGATGGAAAAGCCGGAAGGCTGCATTTTATGTGAGAAGCCGGGGCAGAATAATGACGTGCAAAACTATATTCTGTATCGGGGAAGTAAAAACTTCATCATGATGAATAGCTATCCCTATAACCCCGGGCATCTGATGGTAGCCCCCTACCGGCACGTAGCCAGTCTGGATGAACTAACTGATGATGAGCGCAACGAGCACTTTGAGATCGTCAGCCGAAGTATCAGACTCTTGAGACAGGTATTTAGTCCCGGTGGTTTTAATATCGGGATAAACATGGGCAAGGTGGCTGGTGCTGGTATTGACGAGCATGTCCATACTCATATTGTGCCCCGGTGGCAGGGTGATACCAACTTTATGCCGGTAGTATCTAGTGTGCGGGTAGTTCCTGAAGCCCTGGCAGAAACCTACCAGAAACTGAGGGCCAAGCTTTGAGCCAAGACGAGAACGGTAATAATGCAGCTTAGCCTCGTCTATCGGCTAACCGGGCAGGCGTTAGAGAGGGTGAGGGTCATTACTATTTCACCTTCTTGTGAGGTCTGCTGAAATGCCTCCTTGATAGCGGTAAAGAGCGCTTCGTCATCACCCGATACTAAACTGCTCATTGCCCCAGGGGTGACTTTGAGACCGTGACTGCGAAAAATATCAAGTGCCCTGTCAATAGCTGGCGAAAGACTGGGCTGGCGTAGCGGATACATGCTAACCTGGGCGGCTAAGAACATTCCTTTTGTCCCCCTCTCTAGTTAGTTGGCGACTACCTTTAACGTATCCAATTTGAGTCAAGATTTTTAGTCTTCAAGGAAGCCTTTGGAGATACAATTTGGGCAAACTAGCAGCCTGCGTCCCTTAGTTTAATTATAGGCTCTTTTGAACAAATGAGCTAATCGTGGGAGCATCTTCAGGAAACGAGTAGTGTAGGGTGGACAAACGGTTTGTGAGGTGGGCAAAAGGTTAGTGCCCCCAAGGGAATTCGAATCCCTGTTACCGGCTTGAAAGGCCGATGTCCTAGGCCTCTAGACGATGGGGGCACACTACTTAAAGTATAACAAAGATGGAAGTCAGAGGGCAACGCTATTAGATAATTATCAATTGCTTATCAATCCCGAAATGACTTGTTGTGGGGGGTTAAAGCTACCTCTATAGGAGCCCTGTGTGATCCTATTTATACCTACCTCCTTCAAATATGCTACTATAGAGACCAAATGCGCAACATATTTAGCCGCGATAAGCAGAGTGGCACGGGGAAGAGAGACTGGCTGGGGATAGTTTTACACGGGAAAGCGTTGCCGATATTGGGCATTGTCCTGGTCGTAGTCATTACGGTAGGCATCTTTCTCTATCGCGACCGGATTGCTGCACTTGGGACTTATGGCTATCCCGGAGTTTTCCTAGTCAGCATGGTTTGGAACTCTACTGTCCTGGTGCCGATTCCCAGTTTCTGGACATATTTCTTTCTGGGTCAAATTTTTCATCCGGCTCTGGTTGGGCTAGCTGGTGGGGGTGGGGCCTCGGTTGGAGAACTAACTAGCTACCTGGCAGGGTATAGCGGACGGGTGATTTTACAGGGACAAAGGCGAATCAAGATATATAGCCGGGTAGAGAAATGGATAAAGAAATGGGGCTTTCTTGTTATCTTTGGTTTTAACCTGGTGCCCTTCTTCCCTTTTGACCTGGTGGGGATAGCGGCCGGGGCCACCCGTTTTCCCCTGTGGAGATTCTACCTGGCGTGTCTGGCGGGTAGAAGTTTAGCTTACGGATTTATTGCCTTTCTTGGTTCTCAGGGGTGGATACCACCGTTACCTTTTCTTAATCCCCCATAGTAGCACTGAACTAACGATGAGGGAGATAAAAGAGGCCAGTAGCATAGCGGTGTAGCCCAGGCCGAAGCGGCGGGCATTAAGGAAGTCAATCATTGGTCCCTGGAGGCGAGCCAGGGCGGAGCCACCGGCAGAAGCCAGATTGGTGAGGCCGATGTATTTACCGGCTTCATCCTTGGGTACCACGTCTACCGCCAGAGCCCAGTTGCTGCTCATAAGACCGCCGAAGCCAATTCCCATAAGGATGGCGCTAGTCAGGATGAAGTCGTAGCTACGGAAGAAGAATAGTAGTCCAATCCCGAAAGCACCAATAAGCCCCGAGGTAAGGGCGATGGGTCTCCGCCCAAACCGGTCAGATAGGAAGCCGGCAGGGTAGACCATACTTATCATGCAAAGGGAAGATACTAGGGTGAAGTTGCCCATGACGGCAGCGGGATTGGCGACACCGAGATAATCCCGGAAGAAATAAAGCCCAAATGCCTGAAAAGCGGTCAGGGGAATGATGAAAAAGAGACGGCACAGCAAAAAGCGGATAAAACCAGGGTTTGCCTTAACATCGATCTTAAAGGTTCTGCGTACCACTGATAATAAAGGTAGCTTGGGCCCGCCGGTGCCGGGTGGCTCCTTAACGGTAAAGATAGTCGCCAGCATGGTGACTAGGAAGACAGCTGCCAGTATACCCAGGCTCAGCCAAAGCCACCGCCCTCCCTCGGCGGTAGAGTAATTACCCATTAATTGACCTATTAACCATATGGCGATACCCGCCCCGGCTATCTCGAGTAGTCCCTTTATCCCGGAGGCTAGCCCCCTTTTCTCTTCCGGTACCAGGTCGGGAATAAAGGCGAGATATGGTCCCAGTGCGGTATTAGCGCTAATCTGTAAGAGGTAGTAAATGGTAAAAAGGATAGCTAAGCTACCGGCGAGGCTTATGCCGGGCAAGAATGACAGTGTCAATATCGCGCCGATAAGAATGTAGGGTCGTCGGCGACCCCACCTGGAGCCAGAGCGGTCGCTCATGGCTCCAGCTAAGGGCTGGGTAGCTATCGCTAGGAGTAAGCCGGTAACGGTAAGCAGCCCGAGGTAGGTAGCCTGCCTCCCCGCGGGAACGAAGTCGGCTATCCGCAGGGGCAGGATAATGCTGTGCAGGCTGCTCCAGAGAGCCGTCATGGCCAGGCCGAAGATGGTGATCTTGACATAATCAAGCCGTCGAAACTTTTTGTCAATGGCATCGGTGCTGGTGTTGCTGTCCAGGCTTTTCATAGGTAACTAAAGCATAGCAGAGGCAGGGCCACTAAACAATAATTTAGTCTAGTGCTTTCGGTTTGATTTTACCCCCAGCCACCAGCTATACTTTCTATGAGCGATATGCGGGAAACGTTACGCTAGCAGAGATTTAAGAAGCTTAGGAGTTCATCTGTTGAGTAAGTCCCCCTATTTTGTCGATTGGGCGATAACCGGAAGATGTAATCTGAGCTGTCGGCACTGCCGCGGCTTCCCTGGGGGTGAGCTATCAACCGAGAGAGCCAGAAGTCTTATCGCCGAGATGGCCGAGCTTGGGCCCGGTTGGGTTCTCGTTGAAGGGGGAGAACCACTGCTACGGAAAGACCTATTTGAGTTACTGGGATTGATGCAGCAAAAGCGGCTTGAGGTTCACCTGATTACCAATGGTATACTGCTTAGCCCTCAAATACTCACCAGCCTCAAGCAGCTAGAGGTAAGAGTTGTCATAAGCATTGATGGTGCCACCGCGGTAACCCATGAGTCAATAAGGGGTGGTGCTAGCTTTAAGAAGGTGGTTGAACAAGCTCGTAATTGCGCTCAAGGAGGGCTTCTTGAAGCTATAGACTTCACCATTCTGAAGAGGAACTACACCGAAATACCAGCAATTTTTGGGTTAGCTGCCTCAATTGGAGTGCCCAAGATAACCTTAATCGGGCTAAAACCATGTCAGGATTACTCTGGAGAGCTTCTCTCTCCCCAGGAATACTGTGAAGCCATCAAGCTCACCTGTCAGGCAGCGCAGGAAACCGGAGTTGAGTTCTTCTTTGACGAGCCGTACTTCTGGGCTACAGTAAAGGAATTAGGGCTTACTGCCCACTTGCCAGCGTCAACCGCTGGCATTGTTATCTCCTCGACCTCAGCCTGCGCTTTTGGTGAGTATCTTTTCATTGAGTCCACCGGTGAAGTAAAACCCTGTAGCTTTGCCCCTCTTGTTTTGGGTAATGTTAATGAGAAACCCTTGGGCGAAATCTGGAGCGAGATGCTTGTCTCCCCCTTTCTCCGCCAGCTTAAAGACCCAGAGAGTAGAACTGGATATTGTCGGAGCTGCCAGTATCTAGCCGATTGTATGGGGTGTCGCTCCCGAACCTTTGCCCTCACCGGCGACTGGTTTGCCTCCGACCCTGTTTGCCCGCTACAACCTAGATAAAGGAGGCTGAGACGAGAGTCATCGGTATTGACCCCGGGACGGGGAGCTTTGATTTCTTCGGTATGGAAGGGGAAAAGGTTATCCTGGATACTTCTGTGCCGGTGCCTGAGGTTACCCAAAACCCGGATGTGCTGCTGGATACTGTGCGCAGTGTCTTCCCGCTGGATATGATAGTCGGTCCCTCTGGTTATGGCCTGCCGGTAACCCCAATCAGGGACATAACTGAGAGGGAATTAACTTTGATGGTACCTGATGCTAAGGGTATTCCGCTATGTGGTGGCATCAGGGCGGTTGTCAGGCGGATGAAGGACGAAGGCTTCCCGCTCTATTTCACCCCGGGGGTCATTCACCTCTCCACCGTGCCCGCTTGTAGGAAGGCGAACAGGATGGATATGGGCACCGCCGACAAGGTGTGCTGTACCGCTCTGGCGATAAGAAACCAGGCAGAACGCTACGGTATAGGCTATAACGAGACCTCTTTTATCCTGGTGGAGGTGGGCTATGCCTTTAATGCCGTCATCGGTGTTGACGGGGGTAGGATAGTTGATGGTTTGGGGGGGACATCAGGTGGTCCCGGTTTCATAACGTTGGGAAATATGGATTCCGAGCTGGCGGTGCGACTGGGGAAGTTTCCTGGGGTGGTGCTCTTTAGCGGTGGTGCCAGGGATATGAGTGGTCGGGATGATTTGACCCCTGAGGAGCTGGCCCGGGAGCACTATAAATATCCAGAGGCCTGGAATATGCTTCTAGAGAGTATCGCTAAGGGAGTGGCGGCGATGATGGTGAGTGTGGAAAAGCCAAGGGAGGTTCTGCTTTCAGGCCGGCTTGCCCGAATTCCTGAGATTGCCCAGGCGCTAGAAGTTAGGTTAGCTCGGTTCGGTAAGGTGCGAAGGCTGGAGAGGAGAGCCGGTGTTGCCAAGGAGGCGGCGGAAGGGGCCTATATCATTGGGGAGGGGTTGTTGGGTGGCAGATATAAGGGCATTGTTGACTGTCTGGAGCTTAAGGGAGCCCGCGGCACGATGTATGATCATATCCGGCTCAAGGGAATTAAGCTGGAGAGGCCGTAAGAGTTTCCCCTTCAAACTAAAAGCCTTATTTGGGCTGCTTCCCCTTATTACAAGCACTATCTCAGCCTGTGATATAATATCAAGGGTGAGGTAGTTTAGATTATGCTGGATAGATTAGCCAGAATAGAGAAACGTTACCAGGAGCTGGGTGAAGAGATGGCTCTGCCTGAGGTAGCCTCGGATATAAAGCGCTTGCAGCAGCTGGCTCAGGAGAGAGCCAGCGTTCAAGACCTGGTTACCAAATACCGGGAGTATAAGGCTGTTGCCAAGTCACTGGAAGACACCAGGGCGATGCTGAATGATGCGCTGGATGAAGATATGAAGACTTTGGTTAAGCAGGAAGTAGTGAGCCTGGAAGCAAAACAAGGCCAACTGCTTTCTGAGCTGAGGCTGGGCCTTCTACCTAAGGATGCCAACGATGAGAGAGACGTTATCATGGAGGTTCGGGCGGGGGCGGGGGGTGATGAAGCGGCACTGTTTGCGGCTGACCTATTCCGGATGTACAGCCGGTATGCTCAGTCTCAGGGCTGGGCGGTAGACATTGTTGATAGCAATCAGAGCACCATCGGCGGCTTTAAGGAAATCATATTTGAGGTGAAGGGCAAGGGCAAGGGTGCTTTCAGCCGCCTCAAGTATGAGCGGGGCGTCCATCGGGTGCAGCGGGTGCCGGTTACCGAATCTTCAGGCAGGATTCATACCTCAACGGCGACCGTAGCTGTTCTCCCTGAGGCAAGTGAGGTAGAGGTATCTATTAACCCGGATGACCTGCGGACTGATATCTTCC
>DAOWJG010000176.1 GCA_030640485.1 Dehalococcoidales bacterium
GCTGGTGCCGGTGCCGGGGCTGGTGCCGGGGCTGGTGCCGGGGCTGGTGCCGGGGCTGGTGCCGGGGCCGGTGCCGGGGCTGGCGCTGGTGCTGGTGCCGGTGCTGGTGCCGGGAGGCACCCGACAACTAAAATAATTGCCATCACCCCAGCTAGTAACGGTATAATAAACTTTTTCATCCTTTCTCTCCTTAATGATTTTTTCTAGCTAAGAAGTCCTTAAATACCTTGTCTCATAGGCATCACTCCTTCTCCACAAGATTTCTTGCCCCATCCAACTTCATCTTGCAGATGACTGTGCGTCGTTAGCATTTATGGCACACACTTGTAAGGGACACTTTAACTGGTCGAATTATCTTTGTCAAGACCCTCAGTTTCCGGTTGTACGCTTTCCTAGCTTGTAGTGTTCTCTGTTTTGCCTTACGAGTTTTAAAACAAGGGAGCCAGACCCAGTAAGTTATCCATTAATTCAATAACAATACCACCTCGACTTCTATTCTCGAGATAACACCACCGGTCTCCATTAGGGTTACCAAATGCTTCTATGGTGTTATCATCTTTTTGTACCGAGACTCTTCCACCGACTACTATGGTGCTCCCTTGCGCCTGCAGTCTTGACACCCATGCATCAAAATTCGAGATACTAAATGCTATATGCTGTAAGCCTTCTCCTCTATTTTCTAGAAACTGAGCCCAAAGCGAATCATTGTCTATCGGCTGTATTAACTCAAAGACTACCGATCCCACTTTAGCAGCAGCAATCCTGATTTTGAAGGGCTTTCCTACCATTAGTCCATCCGCGCCTGCTGTGTGATAGAAAATCTTCCACGGACCAGGTATACCAACATAGGACAAGTATTCAACGGTTTTATCGACATCTTTTACTACAATACCTATGTGGTCAGGATTTGGTAAAGCCAAAGCTCTATCGTTTTCTTTCATTTTTAATTCCTTTATGTATGAATTTCGCTGTCAATTCTCGACAGTCCAATGGCAATACGCATTACCGAGGTCTTTAAGCATCAAAATGAACTCTTCGATAGGAGAATGATGAAGCGTCTGCGCCAAGGGAATTCACCTTTCAGTTTTAATAACTTGAAAATGGTACAACCTTGTAGGGGACACTTTAACCGTTTGAATTATCCTTGTCAAGCCCCTCAGTTTCCGATTGTACCCTTTCCTGTAAATCGTCAGGGAAAATGGGACACATTGTTGAAGCTATAACCGGGTGGGAAAGCTATCGTGCATGGCACCGTAATGATAGACTACATCAAGCATTGTGGTATAAAAGCCTGAGGGATTATGCTAAGATAGCGTGTAACAGTAAACTATTGGTGGCCTGATTTGGTCCAGTTTAACAGGGTTCACGTCACGTGATGCAACAAGAAGGAAGCTCTCGCATACCCTGGACCATATTGGGTAGTGCTTTTCTGCTGGGCTTTGCCATGTGGTCACCGATGTTCTGTGTTCCTCCTATGGGGCATATCCTCAGGGAACAGTTACTCCTCACCTATGCCCAAACCAGTCTACTCTATAGTGCCCCTATTCTGATGGTAGCCGCTGTAGCTATCCCCGGTGGCCTCCTCGCTGACCGGATAGGCGCTAAAAAAGCCGCCGGCATTGGAGTCATCATAATAGCGGTGGGCACTATACTGAGAGGCACGGCTACTGATGCCTCTAGTCTACTAGCATTTACCTTCCTTTATGGTGCTGGATTAGGCTTGGCATTTCCCAGTCTACCCAAACTGGTGAGTGTCTGGGTTCCCCGGGAGAGAGCCGGCGTGGCGATGGGGATATTCCAATCAGGGATACCGGTTGGTAACGCCCTAGTTCTAGCCCTCACCATGCTCGTGGTCTTCCCGATAACTAACACCTTTCAGGGCGTCTTCTTTTTCTGGAGCATACCGCCTATCATCACGGCTATCTTGTGGTGGATACTGGTTAAAGAGCCTCCCCGTAATGAAACTCATGATGAGATGGTGAGTAGCGATAGCGCGCTTACCCTGCTCAACCGGGTACTCCGAAATAAGAATCTGTGGCTGCTAGCCATACTGTTAATGTCAAACGAATTCTTTTTCCACGCTTGGACAGGCTGGGCGCCAACATTAATGAGACTCAAGGAGGCGTCACCAGAACTGGCCGGACTTATGACTTCGCTAACTGTCTGGGTACTTATCCCTAGTATTCTGCTTATGCCTAGGCTTTCCAACAGGCTAGGCTTGAGGAAACCGTTCCTCTGGGTACCGGCTATTATCCTAGCCCTCGTTGCTTGGGGGGCCATGCACGTCAGCTTATCCATGAGCTGGCTCTTTATGGCTCTGGTGGGAGTCGCCTCGGCTACCCGGTACATAACCATACTGACACTGCCGGTAGAGATGATGCCTAAAGAAGAGGTGGGAACAGCCAGTGGACTGGTACTCGCTATCGGTTTTACAGGAGGAGGCATTGGCCCCTTGATAGCGGGGCGTATTTTGGACCTGACTGGGAGCCTTGACCTATCTTTTCTTGTCCTTGCTGGTTTATCAATAGCTGCGGCTGGCATCGCCTTCATGATACCGGAAACCGGACCTAAAGCCAGTGGACAGCAACAATAACCTCCTCCAGCTGGTCTTGCCCTTTATATTCTGATATTGACTAATAATAGTCCGCCTGCTAAATTTAGCCTGTGGCGTATACCTTTGACCACTTAAACCTAATCCAAGAGGTTCTCAGAAAGTCCCCCTTTGGGCTTATTACTGATGTCGATGGCACCATAAGCCAGACAGCCCCTA
>DAOWJG010000068.1 GCA_030640485.1 Dehalococcoidales bacterium
AATACAGATTGGCTTCAAAAAATCCCTCTTCGTCCGGCTCAATACACCCCTCAGGGCAGAAAATAGCGCACAGGCCACACTTTATGCACCTGCTGTGTTCATAGGTTGGCCGTTGCGTGCGCCAATCCCCGGTCTGATACTGGCTGGCGTTGCCGGGTTCGGTTATTATGGAACCAATCTCAAGGTCTTTCCAGGTTAACTCGTCTCCGGCCTTAGTCACTTATGCCTTCCCCTTACTGCAGTTTCCCCATATGCCTTCTGCATAGCACTAATATTTCTCTCCGCCAAGCGGCCGAACCGCTCTCTCAGCGGCTCAAACAGGGATTCTAATTTAATAACCTTGGTGGCTCTCATTAGGGCTCCAATCATAGAGGTATTAACAATCGGCACCCCAATTAGCTCCCGGGCAATCTTGGTGGCATCAACTGTCGCCAAGGAGCAGTCAAGGTTAAATTCCTTTATAATCTCTTCCGGGTCCTTAGGAGTATTAATCACCAGCATACCAGTGGTTTTAAGCCCGGAGGTAACATCGACCACCCGTAATAGACCCTGGTCAAGCACGACAACGGCATCAGGTTCCGTAATTTCAGCCCTTATCCAGATAGGTTTACTGCTATCTATTCTAACAAAGGCTACGACCGGGGCGCCTCTTCTTTCCGCACCAAAGGCAGGAAAGGCTTGAGCATATTTACCCTCATTTATGGCCGCTTGCGCCATCAGTTCAGCAGAGGTAACCGCCCCCTGACCACCACGACCGTGCCACCTAATCTCAATAAGTCCGCTATCTATCACAAAGCCCCCTAATTTACCACAAAAACGCCCCTGGAGCGACTTGAACGCTCGCACCCAGCTCCGGAGGCTGGCGCTCTATCCACCTGAGCTACAGGGGCCACCTTATATTAGCACTTTGGCCAGTAGTTGGGCAAGGATTAAGAGGCAGTTTTGGGGCTACAGTTTAGGGGAAAAGATATATTGCGTGGTGGTTCTAAGCAGCTTTCGTATTACGGCTAACTGCGGTTTATAGATGGTAATCTTTTTTTGCCTTGGGGAAACCGGCATATCAAGAATCTGGGCCATAACCCTTGCCTCTACCTCCCCGGGGCATATTACCGCCATCTCCCCCTGACCGGCTTTCACCTCTATCAGTATCGGTAGCAGTAACGCCTTTTGCTCATCAGCACTTGTCAAGCTAGCCAGATACCTTAGCTCCTTACGGCTGAAGAGATGGGTACTGCCATCACTACACAACACATAGGGATATTCCTCACTCAGTAAATCCAAAAGCGTCTTTGGCTTGCTGGGCAAGTGAGCATTGACTACCTTGAGCTCACCCTTTAGGCTCTCCTGAAGCAACCTTTCATAGGGTAACTCGCCAACCATTTTCCTACTTTTGCTCCAGCAGTACCTTGACCCGTTTCAGCCGCGACTTCTCCTCCCTATCCCTTTCCTCAAACTTCATATACAGGTATTTTATCGTGGCGCCTAAAGCGGGGATTATGAGGTACTCCAGAGCATTGAGTATTCTCTTGGTCCGGTTTATTTCCCTGCCCAGTAGTTCCAGACTTCTCTGGAGCTCAGCCAGCTCGACAATCGTCTCCAGGCATTTCTCCGATAGCTGGGCTGTCTTATCCAACCACGAAGAGGTATCAGTAAGACTATATCCCCTCGCCCCCGGCTCGGCTTCCTTTAACTCAAAGGCTGGAATTCTCACCCCACCGACATTCCTCAAGCCGGCGGCGATGCCTATATCCCGCTCGGTGGCGGTTAGCTCCTTTTCCAGGGCGATGTAGCCATGGTAGCCAGCAGCAATGGACAGTGCCCTGTAGGTTTGCGAGAATTCGTCGAGCAGCCTCCGCTTGGCTTCTACCGTCTGCCTGGCTATCTGCAGGAATTCCAGGATTAGTATTGACACCCGGTCCTTTATTATCTTCTGTATCCTAGAAGCTAAAACCAATCGGCGTCTCAGCTTTATCAGCTCAATCTTGGTCGGTCTGGCTACTTTAATAACCTGCTGTGGCATTTCCTACATTAACACCCTTTCCTAAACACCTCGGGTAATTTTTAGTTAGCCGTAGTATTCTTCTACCTCTAAGCTCCGTCTCGGTACTTCGGGAGGTACTTCTTAATTAGCTCCTCTCTGATTAGCTTTAGGTCTTCCTCAGGTAGGGCGGAGAATAACCCCCAACCGTTGTCTAAAGTCTCCTCCACCTTCCTCTTCTCAAACTCGCCCTGAGCTATAAATTTCCTTTCAAACCGGTCGGCATTGGTCAGGTATATTTTGTCCCTTTCGCCCAACGCCTCAGCCCCGATAATGGTTGATATCTCCCGGAGGTTACACCCTTCAGCGTAGGCGGCATAGAGCTGCATAAAGACATTATTGTGGTCCTCTCTAGTTTTTCCCGACCCAATACCCTCCTTCATCATCCGCGACAGTGACAGGAAAACATCTATCGGTGGGTATATCCCCTTTCTTTCCAGCTCCCGGGAAAGGACAATCTGCCCCTCGGTTATGTAGCCGGTCAGGTCAGGTATGGGATGCGTTATATCATCATCGGGCATGGTCAGGATAGGCATTATAGTTATCGAACCCTCGTTCCCCAAAATCCTGCCTGCTCTCTCAT
>DAOWJG010000079.1 GCA_030640485.1 Dehalococcoidales bacterium
GTGGTATAGCCCCACAAGCGACTGGCATCTCTGATTTCCGCTGCCCCGTCATGTAGCCACAGGTACACCGGCCCGGCCGCCTTACCCTTGATCACAATCCCATCGTAGCCCGCAAACTTCAGCTCCGCCCCCCAGTGTCCGCCAAAGGTACTCTGGTAATAGGCCTCCTGGGGATACCACATCGGCGACTTGGCGGCGACGTTGACTTTGCCGGAGCTTGGCGCCAGCGTGCCGGTGTAGGGACCCGTGGTGAATATCAGCCGGTTCTCCGGGTCAAAGGCCCCCACCTCCGGAGGGACCTCATCCCAGTAAATCTTGCAGGCTAAACCTCTGCCACCGAGATATTTGGGGACGTAGTTCGTGGTGGGTATGTCCGTTAGCGTGCCGTTGGTCAGGTCCACACTCAGTATCTTGCCGGCCCACCCGTATAGCTCCGCCATTGCCTATACCTCCTCAACCTTAACGTAGCTTAACGCTCCCATGGGACAGAATTTCACACACTCGGGGTCTCCCCCGCAGAGGTCGCACTTGAAGCAGACCTTCTTCCCGGTGTGGTAGCCTATGCGGGGCGGTGTGACGGGACAAGCCTCCAGGCAACGCTGGCAGCCATCACATATGTCTTCATCTATCACCCTGGCTCCGGTCACCGAATCAACGTGGAGAGCTCCCGTCAGACATGCGAGCAGACACTCGGCGCCATAACACTGCTTGCAGGGAGTCGGCTCGCAGACATAGCCGCCAAGTATGTCCTTCTTCACGTATATCCGGGATAACTCCGGGTTTACCATGCCTTCCTTGTAAAGCGAGCATACCGCCTCGCATGTCCGGCAACCGCCACAGATACTCATGTCAACCAGGATGTGCCCCTTCGATGGTTTTACAATGGGCGCCTCCACAATCTTCGCCACCATTACCTCCTTCTTAACTATCTCCGCCGACATTTCCCATTTCAACTGATGGGGGGATGATATAATTTAACTGATAAGATGTCAATGCTTTTAACAGTATCAAACGTGATAATGCGTTAAGGCGTACTCACCAAACTCCTCACTCAGCGTATCAGTTGTTTGGATTTGATTCAATGCTCGCTTACAATAAAACCATGTACGAATAGGAAGAGCAGAGCCTGTTTTACTGAAAGATTCGCTGGAAAGTGCGAAGAGGTAACATTTCAAGCGGTTTTTCAACTGGGCCGGCTATTTTACCGATAACTCTAACTTAATCGGTAAGTAATGGGCTTTCCGCCTTAGCCATAGTTCCGCTCGCCGGTGACCAGAGTTCTACCTGCCAGGTAAGCCTTTTTAATTTCTTCAGAGTAACGGCTTATGAGGGCTTTACCCTCCTCATCGAGCCCGCCCAGCACGCCGGTCAGGCCGCAGGCGAAGAGCACTTCCACCACCGTGATATGGCGAGCATCCAGCTTCCGGATGATATTCTCAATGATGTGGTCGTAGACCTTGGTTTCTATAGAGCCCCAGGTGCAGATGACCATACCGCGGCGGCCCGGTGTCGGTCTCTTCTCCGGTATACAGTATTCGTAGTGTCCCCAGCGTTCCAGGAAATTGGTGAGCAGGATTGTTTCCCAGCCGGTATAAATAGGGAAGCCGATGATAATGGCGTCGGCAGCGATGATTTTCTGATAGGTTTCGGGCATCTGGTCCTGGAGAGTACAGATACCCCGGTGCTCGGCGTCCTTTCGTTCCCGGGAGTAAACGCAGTAGTCAACTTTGAGGTCGGGCAATATCTCTCTGGCGATGAAATGGTCCCGGCTGATGAAAGTGTTGCAGCAATTGGCGATTGGTAGCTCAGCCAGTCGAATCTTCTCGGTGCTGGCCCCAACATCACTGGCGCCGCGTAGCGCTTCCTCAACCAAGGTCTCAGTGTTACCCTCTAGCCGGGGGCTCCCACAAAAAGCGAGGACTTTCATCTCCCGCGAGGGCTTATTCGGCGGGTCCGCCTCAAATTGCCATCGTCCTACCAGCCGGGGCGCGGCGTAGTAGGCTTCCAGGCTATGGTGGGTCTCTTTCATCGTTTCCTGGGAAGGAGACCGCCAGGACGGTATTTCCCCGGTCAATGCCTTGAGACGGGGTTCGTAAATTGGTTGTAACACGAACCTGGCAGCGGCCACTACCAGGTCTTTACTCGCTTCTTTGGCGCCCTGCTCCCGCATCATTAAATCAATAGCCCGGCCAATCTTCTGATGCCTTTTTTCTCTCAGTATCGGGGAAAACCAGCTAACGATGGTCTCCAGAGTTTTTTCTGCTTCTGGAGTTAGTCCTGGTGCCAAATTATGCCTCCATTTAAATCATCTAAATGGTTTCCCATTTCAACAAGTTATGCCGGGGGAACCTTCAATGGAATTGGGGCTACAACCGAAGCAGTCTTGCGCGTAAGTCCCGAGAGTTTCTCCGCGGCTTCTCTCCGCTTGGCAATACCCAATTCGCTGACATCAACGTACTGTAGCGCCTTATGGAAACAAAACTTGACACACTCAGGGTCGCCATCACACAATTCGCACTTGATTACCCGTTTTGAAACGCTGTCGAAATTAATGAGACCAAAGGGACAAGCCGCGACACACATCCGGCAGCCGATACATCTATCATAATCAATTATTACCCTGCCCCATGTCTCATCCCGGGAAATAGCCTTCACCGGGCATATCGCCGCACACTGGGCTTCCTCGCATTGCACACAGGCCATAGGAACCCCTTCCCAGTCCCTTTCCTGCAAAATTACCCTTATTCGGCTTCGGAAGGGGTCGATTACCCCCTCGTGTTTTGCCGAGCAGACCATCTCACACATTCGACAGTTGAGACACTTTTCAAAATCTATCAATAATGCTTTAGCCATGAGTTGCCCCTTCTCTTTTCATCTTCTTCTTAA
>DAOWJG010000004.1 GCA_030640485.1 Dehalococcoidales bacterium
AATTCAGGAAGCGCCGGATGAATATGAATGCCATCGTTTATTTCGTCCCTATGACCCCCGGATGCCATAGCATTAACCACTTCCTGAATGAGTATCGGGGCATAGGGCCCTATAATATGAAAGCCTAATATCCAGCCGCTACCCTTCTTGATTATGGCTTTAGTAAAACCCTCTGTCTCCATCATGGCTGCGCCCTTGGCGACACTTAAATACTTCGCCCTGCTTACTAAGATATTGTGATGAGCCCTTGCCTGCTCCTCAGTCAGCCCTACCGAGGCAATCTGAGGATAGGAATAAACAGCATGGGGTACAGCACTATAGTCCATCTCTAATCTCTCACCGTGAAATGCGTTGTGGGCAGCTACGGTCGCCTCTCACCGGTCTTTAGCCGCCATCAGTCTGAGGAAAAGCCACTTCGGTATAGAGAAATTCTACCTGTTGCTTGTGCTCTAGCTCCTGCGCTGCCAGCTCTTCCAGCAGGTTTTTCACTTCCCCCGCCGGATGAATCTGAGCCAGACTAAGATATAACTCATGGGAGGCCTTTTCCCGGTTGGCCGCCAGCAGGAAGATGTCCTTGAGGTTCATATCAGGGTATATTTTCGGCTGGTCAAGGTGTTCGGCAATCCTGTAATCTATAGCCTGACCACTACCCAGCGCTCCCTCCTTAATCTCACCCCGCAGGTACCTTTCCAGTAGGTTTTGATGGCCCCGCTCTTGCTGGGCTAGCTTCTTAAAGGTGTCTCTGGCGACTTCGTGGCTCATCTTCCGACTTAAATCGTTATATAGAAGCCACGACGCAATCTCTTTCTGTATCGCTTTTCTTAAAATCTCCCCAAGTGTCATCTCGGTTACCATTGTCTTACCCTCCAATTCCGATGACTAGGAGATAGTTAGTCTATTATCTTAGCTAAGATGCTGATGCGCCTCACGGATACACCTGTCCATGACCACCAGTAGCCCGGCGTCTCTAGCCTTAGCAGCGGCTTCCTCATTGATAACCCCCTCCTGCATCCAGACTGCCTTAGCCCCAATTTTGATAGCCGCCTCAACAATGGGCATAACTTCCTCGGAACGCCGGAATATGTCCACAACCTCCACTTTTTCTGGTATGGAACTGAGGTCAGGGTAGCTGGGCTTACCCAGTATTTCCCGAGCGTTGGGATTGACCGGGTGTACCTCGTAACCATGCTCCATAAGATAGCTGATTACCTGGTAGCTGGCTCGCTCCGGGTTGGATGAGGCACCAACCACCGCAATAGAGTTGCATTCATTCAGTATCCTGGCTTCTAGTATGATAGTCTCCATTTGTTAGCCACTGTTAGGCGGCTAGCTCTTTCTTTAAGTCGGAAAGCTGCCTCAGGTGCAACTTCTCTTCAGCTATTACCTTATCTATTGTGGGGCGGGCCCGCTCGGGCATTATTTCTTTCATTTCGTAGTAAAACAGTATGGAGTCCTTCTCGGCACCGATACCCAGCTCTATAGCCGCGACATCACTCTCCGCCCGGGTCGCCATTTCGCTGGTGGCTAGGTCATCAGTGAAGACAGCACTGTTAACCAGTGCCTGTAGATAAGCCGCATATTCCCCGGCATAGGTCTCCGCTATTTCATATTTATCAGCCTCATCAAGCATATTCTTGAAAATTTGGATATGATCTCGCTCCATACCGACCAAGTAGTGAAAGATATCACGAGCCTTAGCGTTTTTGGTTGACCTGGCGAGGACATCGTAGAAGACAATCCCCCTTCTTTCAATACCGATGGCTATGTTTATAAGCTCATTGCCATAAAAAGAAATAGACACTCCCCGATACCTCCTTACCAGACTTATGGAGCCAACCGCTCGGCTCCTCGAACCCCATCATTAAACTCAGTGGTATCCCCACCCCCGTCTAGTAAAATATTTGGTTTTTTCTCTCTATACGAATTCACTAGCCAGCTCAGCTACTCGGCTTGGCTCTATCTTTTGTTTTACCAGTGGCCCCTTAGCTAAAGCTGGTAGTTGCTCCTCAAGAAGAGCCTCCTGGTTCTATCCCCCTTCTTCCAACACCCGCCGCACCATTTCTAGAAATATATCTTCCCTGTCAGCGTGTCCTTCAATCAGGCGGCTGATGCTACTGACTGTTTGCTTTATCTTCGAATCATAGGATGTTAACTCCTCGTGGCTCAATCCCTCAAGATTCGTACTGACCACCAGTAAGTTGGCGCCATGAATTAGTTTTCCTATTTCTTGATGTTCACGTCTGAGCGCCTGCATAAGGAATCCACCCAAAACCGCTGGTAGAACCTCTTCCTCTTTAGCAAAGTGGTTCCTAAGACCCTCATCAAGAAAGTTTATCGTCTGTTGCAGCTTGTTTTGCTTCTCAGACAGAATCTCCAGCTGGCCCGGAACCCAATCGGAGCGGGTACTTTTTAAAGAGTTTAGAGCTTCCTGGTCAGATACCGAGTCGCCAACAAGTTTCACATTTTCTCTGATGGTATGATGCTCTTCTATTATCTCTTTGATTCTGGCTAGATTCTCCGACATGTCTTCCCCTTTCCCCGCCGAGAGCTAGATTTCTATCAGACTTCCGCCCTCTCCAGTCTTTATGAGACCTCGACGTATGCGACGTATGCGACTTATCATCGCCCTACCTATTAATTCTACTTAATTCTACAGCCAGGTGGTGTAACTATGAGCACTGGGATTAGAGACTGACTTACAACCTTCTCAGCAACACTCCCAGACCACCAACGTGAAATTCCTGACCTCCCATGGGTACTCACAACAATTAGGTCAACCTGGTTATGACCAGCATAGTCCAGTATCTCGTTGGCGGGCAGACCATCGGCTATATCAGTCTCAACTGCAATGCCTTCTGCCTTCAGTCCCTCTGCCATTTCGTTAAGGTAATCCTTCGCTTGAATCTCGGCTGTTTCCCTAGCATCGCGATAGACGTCTTCAGCCACCCCCCGAGGTAAATATCCTGGGGGACTAATAGGCTCAATTACCCGTAGCAAAACCACTGTAGGCACCTGACATCCGGTAGCAATTAATTTAACATGCTCTACGACACACTCGGCTAACTTTGAACCATCCATCGGTACTAATATTTTTTGGTACATCTTGACCTCCTTCATTGTTATTGTCTTCAAACGAAAAGGCCGGGAAGCTAGAGAGCGTAAATTCGAGACACTTACTTGTTTCCTTCTCAAACACCTCCACAGCCGGGGCCCACGCCATCTCGTTAACAGGGAAGTGCTGCCATCTTTCCATCGCCATAGCTATCACCTCCTCTTTTGATAAGTAAAACCCCACTCCCCAGCCTTTAGGTAACAAAATAATAGACCCAGGCCTTTCCCCTTGTCAAGAAATCTCTAGCTAGTCTCTAGCCCTTCGCTACCATAGCTATCCGCTCTTTAGCAAGTTGAAAAATGCCGTCACTTTGATTTAGAATGAAGCCTAGATAAATCAGGGTTCAAAACAAGCTAGTGGAGTAGTAAGACAATTAGAAGAATCTCAAAACCACCCATTTTAGTACTGCTCACTGTTCTGGCGGTGGTTTTTACTCTAGCACTGGCTTTTGCCACGGAAGAGATACCCCGGCTGCTTAACCAAGCGCTGAGCCAACACGTCCCTGACGCCCACGGACTATGGGGCCCCCATGTCTTCGAGCCCTTTGTGGATTCTATGCGGACTGTGGGCTATGTTCTCCTTGGTGTGGTTGTTGCCCTAATTATCATCGGTTTTGTGAGCAAGAAAAGAGGGCTGTCATCGCTTGGCTCCATCTTTCTCTTCCTGCCTACCTTCGGTTACTTTGCGGCGCCCATGTTTTTTCTCGCCGGACTCGGCTTGCTTAAGGTCGGCTGGTTGCCCTTCAGCAACGCTGAATCTATCATTCGCCTGGGCGACATCGTCTACGTGCCATATATGATTCCGGTATATATTTTCGAACTGGCGGGAAATATTGATATCAGGATGATATTAGCCTATATCGCAGTAGGCGCCGGACTTTTTATGTTCACCTTGGGCACAGTTACCTGGTTTTACGGCAAACACCAAGGAAGGGAAACAATTGACTTCGGAATTTACAAGTATTCGAGGCATCCCCAGTATCTTGGCTTTATTATCTGGAGCTACGGTGTGATGATCAGGGGTGCGCTGACCCAAGTATACGCCGGGCGGCGCTACCCGCCAATAACCCTGCCCTGGGTTATCTCGGCGCTGATCATAGTTTGCGTGGCATTGATGGAAGAGCTCGACATGAGGAAGAAAGACCCTGAGGGCTATCTGGCCTACAAAGAGAGTGCTCCCTTCATGTTCCCCATCCCCAAGCGCCTTTCTTCCCTGATAACGGCTCCCATCAGAACCATGTTTAAGACAGACCTTCCTCAGAACCGAAAGCAGGTCATCGGCACACTTGCAGTTTACCTCGGAATAACTATCGTGTTGTCGCTACCATTCCTACTGATTCACTGGCCGCCTGCCCTCCGCTGGATTGATTGGCCATATCTAGACTGATTGGCCATTATAGTAAACCTTTCATTAACCGCTATGCTACCCCCTTTTTTGAAAACAAAAGGCCCCC
>DAOWJG010000181.1 GCA_030640485.1 Dehalococcoidales bacterium
ACAATGGTTAGAGTAAATGAATGGTTATTTATATTTTTCTAGGAGATAACCTCTAAGTGGACACTAGCCAGCGTCTAACCCTGAATGAGGCAGCAACTCACTTTCTGGTTAGCCTCTCACCCGAAGAGAGGCAAGCCAGCCAGAGTGAGGTGTATAAATTCGTGCGCTGGTACGGGGGGAAGAAGCCCTTTGCTGAGCTTGCGGCTCCCGATATCGCCAACTTTGCTGAGCGATTATCGCTCTCTGATACTGATTATGCCGGAAAGCTGGAAATAGTACGGAGCTTTCTGATTTGCGCTAAGAAACAGGGATGGAGTAAGGGCAACCTGGCCACCCACCTTAAAGCCAAGAAGGGGAAAACACCATCGCGGTCTTTATCCCATCGTGGTTTGCCAGAGGCTATCCCCCTGACCCAGCAGAGATACGCTGATCTGGAGGCTCAACTGGCTAGTCTCCGGGATAAGAGCTCCCAGCTTATTGGTGACATACGTAGAGCGGCCGCGGATAAGGATTTTCGTGAGAACGCACCATTAGCTGCTGCCAGAGAGCAACGTGGGCAAATAGAAGGGCAAATCAGGGAACTGGAAGAGACCCTGAAATCGGCGACTATTATTGATAAAGAACAGAAGACCACCCTCAAGGTAAGTGCTGGTGACAGTATCGCTCTGCGTGACCTGGCTTCCGGTGAAGAGCTGCGCTATATTCTGGTCAGTCCTAAGGAGGTAGACCCAGCCAAGGGGAAGATCTCCACCGCCTCACCTATTGGTAAAGCGGTTATTGGTCAGAGCCAAGGAGAGATAGTAGAGGTAGCCGCACCGGTAGGTAAGCTACGTTACCAGATTGAGCACATTGAACACTAACTGTCTACCTCCAGGACACTTCGAACCTAGTCCATGCGCAAGCCACCGTTAATATTTATTGACTCTCCGGTTATGTTCTTAGAGATATCAGAACTTAGAAATAGGACAACATTGGCGATGTCCTCCGACTCTTGTGGTCTCTTCAGGGGAATTTGTTGAATCCAGCTATCAAAGATTTGCTCCCGGGGGAGGCCCTGACGCTTGGCTCGAGCATCAAGAAGCACTTCCCACATATAGGTGCGCAAAATGCCAGGACAAACAGCGTTGACATTGATATCATATTCCGCCATTTCCTTGGCCAGCGCCTGGGTAAGACCGATGACAGCAAACTTTGAGGCGCCGTAGTGGCTAAGGCCTACCTGTCCCTCCTTGCCCGAGCGGGAGGAGATGTTGACGATTTTACCATACCTGGCGGTAATCATGTGAGACACAACGGCTCTTGTTACCTGATAGACACCTTTGGCATTGACATCGTTAACCCAATCCCAGTCCTTCTCCTCGATATCAACAAACATAATATCCCGGATAACACCGGCGTTATTAACCAGAATATCTACTTTGCCAAACTCACTAAGGGCAGTAGCTACTAAATTATCGGCGTCGGTCTTCTTGGTCACGTCAGTCCTAACCGCTAACACCTTTTTCCCATCCGCACTTAGCCTTTCCGCCACTTCCCGAGCGCGGTCAATATTAATATCAGCGATAACAACGCTAGCTCCTTCTCTGACAAAGCCCTCAATACAGACCTTACCAATACCATCGGCACCACCGGTCACGATAGCAACCCTACCTTTAAGCCCCAGTTCCATCAGCCCTGCCCCCTTTCTTTAATTTAAAATTACCAAAAATTATAACACGCTTAGCCAGCGCCTCCCTCCACTTTACAAATTCTTGGCTAGTGAAATGTGCCGCTAGATAGGTCGGTGTCAATCGTGGGAAGCCGGAACAAGTGACGGACATTCTTCGTCGTTTCCCGGGCAATTATTTCGGGGGATACCTGCCTAATCTTAGCCAGTAATTCTACAGTAAGTGGCAGGTAGGCTGGTTCATTGCGTTTGCCGCGACGGCTCTGAGGTGGAAGGAATGGGCAATCGGTTTCCACCATTAATCTATCTCCGGGGATGCTCCTGATAACATTGTGCATATTAATGGAGGTAGGATATCCAATATAGGCACCAAAAGAAATGAAGAAGCCCATCCCCAGATATTGCCGAGCAGTGTCAGTATCACCACTAAAGCAGTGAATCACCCCTCTCGGCAGCCTCTTGAGACGTTTATGGGGTGAGGTCCAATCACGAAGCAACGGTATCATGTCTTTCTCTGCCTGGCGGCAATGAATGATTAGCGGCAGGTCTAGCTTCACCGCCAGCCCCAGCTGCCAGTCTAGAACCTGCAATTGCGTGTCCCGAGGTGAGTAACCTCTATAGAAATCCAGCCCCACCTCGCCAATAGCAACCACCCCAGGGTAGTCAGCAATCCAGGCAAGGTCAGCCATATCTACCTCATCTACCCCGGTTACATTGTGGGGATGGAAACCAACTGCAGCCACAACCTCAGTATAACTCTCGGCCAGTTTAATCGCCTGCCGGCTTGAGTTCAGGTCAATACCCACCGTGATGATGGTGCTTACCCCGGAATCCCGGGCCCTGACAATGACGTCCGTCCGGTCTTTATTGAAGGGAGCCATATCTAGATGAGCATGAGTATCTACTATGGAGAACTTCGCCCTAATCGGTTCGCCCGCTCCTCTGTAACAATGTCCTGCCAGATTATCGTTACCTTATTATCAGTCAATAAGAAATATTGATAGCCCCTTCTTTTGATTTCCCACCATCGGTGAGTAATTCCAATAATTGGGGACTATCAATACAAAAC
>DAOWJG010000066.1 GCA_030640485.1 Dehalococcoidales bacterium
AGGGCCTGCCCGATGCTGGCACCCATACAGACGCAGGTATCCATGGCATTGAGTGGGGGATAGGCGCCCAGAGTGTAGCAGCCAATGTCTCCAGTGATGATTAGCTTTGGTTCTTTGGGTATCTTATCCTTGGACTTCGGCAATCTGGAACGTTTCCCTAGGCTACTGAGGACAAAGAAGAGCCCAGTATGCGGGCAACCCGGACACAGCAGAGGGGGACGCTTGGGTAGCCCCGGGGTCATCTCCACCTTAGGCTTTAGTGAAACCTCGCCCAGTAAGCCGATACCGCAGGCTCCCTCTTCAATAATATCCGGGTTTAATTCGCCTACCCTGGGAATAAATTCCTTCCCCGTAACCTTTATCCCCATCGCTCTGATATTTTCCTCAAGAAACGGGTCGAGTTCCTCAATAACAATTAGCCTATCTACCTGAGCCGCAAAGTAACGGAGCAAATTCTCCGGAAGAGGATAGACCATACCCAGCTTAAGAAAAGAAGCCTTGGGGAACACCTCTCTGGCATACTGGTAGGCAATGCCACTGGTCACCACACCAAGGCCATGGCCATCCCATAGTACCTGATTGAGCGGGAAGGTTTCGGCGTAGGTGGCTAATCTGACCAGACGCTCCTCTATCACTGGGTGTCTGAGCCGGGCATAAGCCGGCACCATAACATACTTTTCCACATTATACTGGAAGCCTACCTCCCTACCCGGTACAACCCGGCTCCGGTCCGTTTTGACTACCGACCTAGAGTGGGATATACGGGTGGTAGTGAGCACCAGCACCGGGGTATCAAATCTTTCGCTGATGTCAAAGGCATAGGCCATAACCTCATAGGCTTCCTGGCTATCACTGGGCTCCAGCATGGGCACTTTAGCCAGTTTGGCATAGTGACGGTTGTCCTGCTCATTCTGAGAACTGTGCATCCCCGGGTCGTCAGCCGAGACCACGACCATCCCGGCATTGACCCCGGTTACTGAGGCAGCGATAAAAGGGTCGCTAGCCACATTAAGCCCGACATGCTTCATAGATACCAGCGAGCGAACCCCCCCGTAGGCGGCCCCCAAGGCTACCTCCATAGCCACTTTTTCATTCGTTGACCATTCCGCATAGATATCATCAAAGCGAGCTATAGATTCAAGTATCTCGGTGCTCGGGGTTCCAGGATAGGCAGTGGCCACTCCAATGCCAGCATGGTAGGCTCCCCAGGCTAGTGCCTCATTCCCAGACAGTAACTTTAACATTTTCGCCATATTATACCACAACCTAGGCACCAAACGAACAAGGTTACTCTTAAATAGCAATACTGGCACCAAGCCCAGCCTATGACGATATTGACAAACTGGTAGTCCACACCCACATAATATAGTTAAAGAGTCCCGCTAAGAGGAGGTAGTGATGTCTGTCTATGTTATGCTCACCAGTCTCACTGACGCAGGGAGAAAAGCCACTGACGAAGACCCGGATAGCCTTCGGGAAATCAATAAAGAGATGGAGTATATGGGAGTCAAAATCCTGGCTCAGTATGCCCTTCTGGGTCAGTATGACTTTGTTAGTATCCTCGAAGCCCCGAGTAATGAGGCCGTAGCTAGGCTGGCGACAAGGCTCAGCGGCAAGGGGACCATGCAAACCCTGACCATGGCAGCCATGAAGATTGACGACCTTATTGCTGCCCTGAAAAAGAAGGGGACTCCGTGGTAGTTCGTTCCGCGACTTACACTCCTAAGATTCGTCTTGGCGACGAACTAATAAAATTGATAAACTTTAGTAAAGAGGCAGCCTAAGGAGGAAGCTAGGAGATGGGTAAGTGACAATGTGGGAGCCCCAATATGAGGCGATGCCAGGTAAAGAGCTAAAGTGCCTACAGCTGGAGCGCCTTCAGCAGAAGGTCAGGGATGTATATGAACGGGTTCCCTTCTATCGTACCAAGTTCCAGGAGGCAGGGGTAACCCCCGAAGATGTCAAATCCCTGGACGATATAGCCCGGTTACCCTTCACCAACAAAAACGACTTCAGGGATAACTATCCCTATGGCTTGATGGCCATTCCGCTCTCTGAGGTGGTGCGGGTGCATGCCTCTTCCGGCACCACCGGTAAACCAATAGTGGTTCCCTATAGTGCTCGGGACATAGATATCTGGGCTAACCTCATGGCGCGGAACCTGGCTTCAGCCGGAGTTCATAAAGGCGATGTCATCCAGAATGCCTACGGGTATGGTCTGTTTACCGGAGGACTGGGTTTTCATTATGGCGGTGAAAGACTCGGCGCCACGGTTATTCCGGCATCGGTGGGCAATACCAAACGCCAGCTCATGCTCATCGAGGACCTGGGGACAACGGTCCTTGCCTGTACCCCCTCTTATGTTTTGGTCTTGGCGGAGACGGCGCGGCAGATGGGCATTAACCTAGCCTCTACTCAGCTCAGGCTGGCTACGTGCGGGGCTGAACCATGGACGGAAAAAATGAGGGCTGAAATCGAAGCTAAGGCTGGCATAACCGCCATCGATAACTATGGTCTGACTGAAATTGTAGGGCCGGGGGTGAGCTGTGAGTGCTATCTCAAGAGGGGTATGCATATCTGGGAGGACCACTTTCTAGCCGAAATAGTGGACCCCGTGACCGGAGAGTCACTGCCCTATGGTCAGCAGGGTGAACTGGTGTTGACTACCCTCACCAAGGAGGCCCTCCCGGTGATACGCTTTAGAACTCACGACCTCGTTACCCTATACCCTGAAAGATGCCAGTGCGGTCGCACCATGGTTCGTATGTCCAAGGTTCGGGGTCGCACCGATGATATGCTCATCATCCGCGGGATAAACGTTTTCCCAACTCAGATTGAGAGCGTGTTGCTCTCCGTAGAGGGAGTGGAGCCGCACTACCAGATAATTGTGGACCGCGAGCGCCACCTGGACGATATTGAGATTTGGGTTGAGGTTTCCGAGGCCGTCTTCAGCGACGAGGTGCAAGCCTTGAAGGAGGTGGAAGAGAGGGTGCGGGCCGAGGTGAATAGCGTTCTCGGGATTTCAGCCCGGATTAAGCTGGTGGAGCCCCGAACCATCGCTCGTACCGAGGGCAAAGCCAAGCGCGTCATAGACCGCCGCGAGCTTTAGCTTTAGCGGACAGTTTCCTTCTGAAAGAGGTGAAAAGATGAGGATAAATCAGGTCTCGGTTTTTGTCGGCAATGAGACCGGACGTTTGGTGGATATGCTCAAACCACTGGCCAAAGCCGGCATCAACCTCGAATATTTCTACGCCTTTGTGCCGAGCGAGGCCGGAAAGGCTACGGTGGTGCTCAAAAGGGGCTAAAGACCGCTCAGTTGCCGCCACTATCTGGCCCAGCCCATTTATCATCGCCCTCAGGGATAGAGCACTATCTTACCCGTCTTGCCACTGGCAGCTAGCTCAACGGCGGTAACAAAATCAGCCAAGGGGAAGCGATGGGTAATCACCTTCATCGGGTCAAACCTACCCGAGTTCAGGAGTTCCTGCACCTGCCACCATGACTGCCATATTAGCCGCCCATTGATACCCAGTATCCTAACCTCCTTAAGTATTATATCCCGATAGATATCCAGCTCAACTGGCCCAGACGGCACTCCAACCAAGCTGACCCTGCCTCTAGGCTTAAGTACCCGTAAGGCCTGTTTTAGAGCCTCACCACTGCCACTATATTCCAAGCAGACATCTACCCCCCGCCCGTTACTACCTTCCATAATGGCCTCGACCGGGTCTACCTCCTTCGGGTTAATTAACATAGCGTCAGGAGCGCACCGACGAGCTAAAGCCAGTCGTGCAGGAGATACCTCCACAGCAAAGACCTTGGTCGCCCCCAGAACAGTAGCGGCCTGGATAGCAAAAATACCGATTGGCCCACAACCAAAGATAGCCACGTTCCTACCGTTTATCTCCCCCGACAGAACGCCGTGTACCGCAACCCCTAAAGGCTCTAAAATAGCCCCCAGGTCAGGAGAGGTATCCTTAGCGAGTTTCCAGCAGACGATCTCTGGGACCTTGGCATATTCGGCAAAGGCGCCATCAGTCTGAACGCCGAAAATGGTCAATCTTTCACAGATGTGCTGTCCTCCCGTCTGGCACTGATAGCAAGTGCCGCAGGGGATATGAGTCTCCACCGCTATGAGGTCACCGGTCTTCAGCTTAATCACCTGCTCACCCACCTCCACCACCTCACCACAGGCTTCATGGCCAAAGATAAGCGGTGGTCTGGTTATTGCCATTAGGGTTGGTAATGAGTGGTAGATATGAATATCGCTACCGCAGATAGCTACCGCCCTCACCCTGATTAGAACGTCCTTCGGTCCGATGCTGGGAACATCTACATCCCGAATTTCGGCTCCCGGAGCCAAGCCTGGCTTCACTACCGC
>DAOWJG010000168.1 GCA_030640485.1 Dehalococcoidales bacterium
AATATTGTCTGAGGCGTCCAGCTAACTCTAGTCTTTCTTCTCCTCTTCCTCTTCTTTACCCCAGTTCTGCATCATTTCCTTGATGCGCTGGGCGAGCTTGGGGTTTGAGCGCAGGCGGTCAATGAAGATGGGGCAGCCCTCCAGTAGTGAGTTCTGGGCGGCAGTGGCCATGCTTGACAGAAGGTTTTGCATGTTGAGGTCAAATGCTGGTGAGGTGTCTATACCTGGCGTCGATTGTTGTAATTGCCGGCGGATATCCTCAGCCGTAAATCTCATCGGTAGGATACATGCTTTGTACCACGGGCACCCCTTACACTGGATTATCCCCTGGGCTTCATCTAAAACATCACTCATATCTAGCCTCTCTTCAACTCATATTTTATTGGCTGGGAGAATCGTAATCGGGGCTTCTAGGACATAATCTCACTCAGCCGGCTGTCAATCACTGTCTTGTTCGGGAAGCCACCAATTACCTTTACTCGGAGTATGCCATCTCTGTCAATAAAGAAGGTGGTTGGGATGCCGGGCATACCATATCTCCGGGCGACAGCAGCGTCAGCATCAAGCAGCACGGGAAGGGAGAGGTTGTTGTCGTGAAGGAAGCTCTTTACCGTGGCCGCATTCTGGCCTATGTTAATGGTCAGCATCACCAGTTCGCTCCCTTGCCTCTCATCATATACCTCCTGTAGGTAGGGCATTTCCTCACGGCAGGGAGGGCAACCGGTATTCCAGAAGTTGATTAGCATTGGTCTACCCTCAAAGTCAGTGAGGGAAACGGACTCGCCATCAAGATTTGGGAGCGTGAAGTCTGGCGCCGGCTCACCGATTACGGCGGTTGACGGGCCACCGGCGCAGCCAGTTATCACTAGCCCCAGGGTGAATGAGGCTAATATTATGACCAGTATTGCTTTCAGTGTCTTACTCATAATCCAACTCCTGTAGGGTTAATTTTAACACTAAACTAGGCGGTGAGCATAGTGAGTATGCCAGTCAGGAGAAGTATTCCTAAAACTATGAGAACAACACCGCTAATAATATATATTACTTTGGAGTAACGTTGGATGCGCCTTAATAGTGGCATCACAGAATCAAAGGCGGCGCCAATTATAAGAAATGGAATTCCCAGTCCTAGGGAATAGATTGCTAGCAGGGAAGCCCCGCTCCAGGCTGTTTCTGAGACCATGGCGAGCATCAGGATGGTTCCTAATATGGGCCCGACGCAGGGTGTCAGGACCATGGGTAATATGGCGCCAGTCAGGAAAGAACGTGGGTAACCAATTTTTTTGTTCTGAGAAGATGGCATTAGATGCTTTTGAAGATTAAGTTTCGGCACCTTTTGAGCTAGCAGTAGGAGCGCGCCAAACACTATTACCACAATGCCACCGATTTTTTGTAGCGTGAATATGTAGGTGCTGATGGCAAGCCCAGCCAAACCAGCCCCAGCACCTAGGCCAACGAAAACCGCGGTAAAACCGGCAACAAACATAAGGGAGTGGAGAAATATGTGGGCGTTCCTTTTATCGGTCTTGGCTTCAAGGATTTCCGGACCGGCTAAAATAGCCAGGTATATTGGTACTAAAGGTAGTACGCAGGGCGACAGGAAAGAAAAGAATCCGGCACTGAGGGCAGCTATAATTGGTATATTTTCCATCGTTTATGTTTTACGGTTATAATAGCAGTATAACAATCAATGTTAACTGATTTGGGCTTGGCTTGGCAAATTTACTAGAAGACCTCTGTCGCTATACAGATGTTCATCAACGTCAGGTTTAGTATGGTCTGGAAATAGTCTGTTTGTCACTGTAGAATATCGCAAGGAGATAAGGCATTGAAGCCGCTGAGTTATACCCAGATATCTATTTATCAGTCCTGCCCCTTATGCTATAAACTGCAGTACATTGACGGCCTGAAGCCCAAGGATAAGTGGTATTTTAGCTTCGGCGCAACCTTACACCTCTGCGCTGAGTATTTCTTCAAGGTCAGGGTGCCGCCACCACCGTCACTGGACGAGCTACTTGACTTTTATGAAAGTAGTTGGCTTTCGGAGGGGTACGAATCGGCGGAAGAAGAAACAAAATACCGGGCTTATGGCCGGGAGATACTGACTAACTTCTGGCAGATCCACCACCCCGATTTTAAAATGCCGCTGGCGGTGGAGCGGATGTTCTATATTGACATTGAGGGTGTGAAGTTACGGGGCTATATTGACAGGGTGGATAAGCTTGAGAGCGGTGGGCTATCCATAGTCGATTACAAGACAAATCAGGAGCTGTTTACCACCGAGGACCTGGGGAAAAATCTTCAGTTAACGCTATATCAATTGGCGGTGGGGCAGATTTGGCAACTTCCGGTAGAGAGGCTCACGCTGTATCACCTGAGGTCAAACACCCCTTGTAGCTGTGGGCCAAGGGGTGAGTCGCAACTGGAGGCTGCCCGGCAACTGGTGTTTGAGGTTGCCGAGAATATTGCCCGGGAGAGGTTCCCGGCGGTTGAGAATCAGTATTGCCCTTGTGATTTCCCGGAGCACTGTCCCTATTATCGCCAGCAGTATATGGTAACTGAACCGGAGTTAACCCGGCAGGGTGTCCTGCCGGGACTGATTGCCGCTGAGGCGGTTGAGGACTATGTCTCACTTCAGGCTCGGATAAAAGAGTTGGAATCACAGCTTAAGGAGGTGAGGCAGATGATTATTGACTTCTGCCAGACTGAGGGATTAAATCGGGTCTTCGGGCGGGAGCATGCTATTACCTATAAACTATTAGAGAAGGCAGGCTTTAAGGAGGACGAGATTAGGGCGCTACTTGAGCCTGAGGGGTTGTGGGGAAGGGTGTTGAGCTTTGACCCCGCCAAGCTTAAGCAGCTTCTTGATGATGAAGAGATAGCTGAGGATATTAGAAACAAGATAAGCACCTTAAGGCGGGTCACCGCCGCTTCTCCCCGGCTGTGGGTTAGAAGGCTTATTGAGGAAGAGTAGACTTGCCTTTTCTCTTGGATTGCTGTATTCTGTATAAAACTTAATAGGTAGTAGCCTTGAGGTGCCTGAGATGGTTCAGGCATAATCGGAGAGCAAGTCGGTGAGAGTCCGACGCAGTACCGCCTACTGTGTGTGGTAGATAATCTCTATCACGAGCCAGAACGCCGAGCCTCTGGGCACATCCTTAGACCTCCGCGGAGAAAGGGGGTGGGGTAATGACTAGAGGGCACTAGAGACCCCCCTTTGTATGTTGAGCAGAGGGGGATTTTATTTTACCCAGAATCATAAACACTGGAGGAAGGTAGTGAAATTTAGACGACTGGGCATTATTGCCATTGTGTTAAGTTTATTGATTAGTGCGGTTACTGGGTGTCAGTCGCAGTTTGAGCCGGGAACCTATATCGATGATATGGGCCGGGCGGTAAGTATAGATGAAATGCCTAAAAGGATTGTATCTCATGTGCCACCCATCACGGAGACCCTGTTTGCCCTTGGTCTGGAGGAGAGGGTGGTTGGCGTCAGTGATTATTGTGATTATCCTGAAGAAGCCAGGCTAAAACCGAGCGTTGGGAACTATTTTAACCCCTCGATTGAAAGTATCGTGGCTCAAGCCCCGGATTTGGTTCTGACTGACGGGCACAGTGAAGGTATTAAGTCGCTTGATGGCCTGGGGATAACGTATCTGGTTATTGACCCTAAGGATATTGACGGTATTTTTAGGGATATTGAATTACTGGGGAAGGTTACCGGTGTCGAGGCAGGAGCCGAGAAGCTTATTGAGGAAATGAAGCAGGACATATCTCGTGTGCAAAATCAGGTGAACGATGCTCCCAGTGTCAGGGTTTTCTATATAATTGATGCCACCGACCTGAATAACCCGTGGACAGCTGGTTCTGGCTCCTTTGTTGATTCCCTTATTGTGCTGGCTGGGGGAGAAAATATCGCCGCCGAAGCTCCTGCTCCCTGGGTGCAGTTTAGCATCGAAGCCGTAATTAGCGCTGACCCTGAGGTTATCATACTCCCGGCTAAGCATGGGACAGCTTTTACGTCGCCGGAAGTGCTTAAGGAACACCCTGTCTGGCGAGAAACGACCGCGGTCAAGCAGGACCGAATTTATATTATCGATGGAGACCTGGTTGATGGCTACGGACCGCGCATTATTCAGGGTCTCGAGGAGATAGCGAAAATCATTCACCCGGAGCTATTTCAAACTGGAGTTGACTAGGGCGAATTTGGGACAAAATCTTGTCTGGAGGGATAGAGGTGTCAGAGCTTTTATTCAGAATAATTGAGATGATAAGGCCTCTGGATAGAGAGGCAATGGCTAGAGCCCAAGCCCGGCAGAATCTCCTGACCAAACCTCAGGGTAGTCTGGGCCGGCTTGAGGAACTCTCAGTTCAACTGGCTGGCATCCAGGGTAGGCCCCTCCCTCAGATCAGGCACAAGGCTATTATCACTATGGCTTCGGATCATGGTGTGGTGGCTGAAGGGGTAAGTGCCTACCCTCAGGAAGTAACCTCTCAGATGGTCTATAATTTTCTTAGTGGTGGGGCGGCGGTAAATGTTATTAGCCGGCAGGTGGGGGCCAGAATTATTGTGGTGGATATGGGGGTGGCTACTGAGTTGGGGGCTAACCCCAGGCTTTTATCGAGGAAGGTTGCCCTGGGCACTCAGAATATGACGCTGGGTCCGGCGATGACCGAGGCGCAGGCAGTGACCGCATTAGAGACAGGGATTACGGTGATGATGTCCGAGGTGGCACCGGGTCTGGATATAGTGGGTACCGGTGATATGGGAATCGGTAATACCACCGCTAGCAGTGCTATCTGTGCGATTATGATGGCAAGACCCGTGGCTGAGGTAACCGGTCGGGGGACTGGCTTGGCTGATAGGCAGCTTAAGCATAAAATAGGGGTGATAAATAGGGCTTTAGCGGTGAACCAGCCTGACCCGGCTCGACCCTTGGATGTGCTGGCAAAGGTGGGCGGTTTTGAGATTGGGGGGCTGGTGGGGGTGATGCTGGCGGCCGCTGCTCACCGTGTTCCAGTAGTTATCGATGGCTTCATCTCTGGCGCCGCCGCTCTTATTGCCACCTCACTGGCACCAAAGCTAAGGGGCTTTCTCGTTGCGGCTCATGTTTCTGCCGAGAGTGGTCATAAGCCGTTACTTAACCATTTAGGGCTTAAACCACTACTGGACTTGGGTATGTGCTTGGGTGAGGGCACCGGGGCTGCCCTGGGTATACTGTTGGCTGAGACCGCGGCCAGAGTCCTGGCGGAGATGGCTACCTTTACTGAAGCTGGCGTATCGGAAAGGGGTGACCGGGCGAGTTGAGGTTTTTAGACGCGCTGAGGTTTTTAACCATTATCCGCGTGCCGCGGCGGGGTAAGGCGAGTCCGGAGGAAGTAGCACGTTCTCTTGGCTATTTCCCGCTGGTCGGTGTTATCATCGGTCTTATTCTGGCGGGGCTATACTGGCTCTTGCGTCTGGTATTACCTTCGAGTGTAGTTAGTGGCCTGTTGGTTGTTATTTCTGTGGTGCTCAGCGGTGGGCTTCATCTTGATGGTTTTGTTGATACCTGTGATGGCATCGCGGGTCATAAGGATGCTGAGGCTCGGTGGCAGGTAATGCACGATAGCCGGGCGGGTGCTTTTGGTATTGTTGGTGTTTTTTGTCTGCTTTTGGTTAAGTATGTCTCGCTAAATAGTATACCTCTCACCTTGATGATGGCAACTCTGGTGCTTATGCCGGTGTTAAGCCGCTGGGCAATGGTCTATGCTATTTTCGCCTATCCCTATGCCCGGCCATCGGGTCTGGGAAGGGTATTCAAAGAGGAAGCTAGTTGGTGGAAATTAACTGTAGCCACACTCATGGCTCTGGCGGTGGTGATTCCTTGGTTCCGCTGGGCAGGGCTTGTTATAATGCTTGGTGTCTGGGTTATTGCTGTGGCTATGGCTGCCTATCTTAGGCGCAAGTTCTCCGGTCTTACCGGCGATACCTATGGAGCGATAAATGAGGTGGCTGAGGTCTCGGTGCTTTTGCTGGTTTGTCTGTTGGCTCATAACCAGTGGTTGGGGTTAGCCTAGTGCAAAAGGGATGGTTGTGTCATGACAAGATTACTTTTGGTAAGACATGGTGAGACTGAATTAAATAGTGCCGAGCGATATTGGGGACACAGCGATGTTAAGCTGAGTGCTCTGGGAATTAGGCAGGCTGAGGGGTTACGTGACCGTCTGTCGGCTGAGCAGATTGATGCTATTTACTCCAGTGACCTCAAGCGCGCCTTGGTCACGGCTAAAACTATCGCCTCAGGACGCCAGTTGGCTGTTATCACCTGTGCTGAGCTACGCGAGATTAATTTTGGTAAGATTGAGGGTCTGAATTTTGAGGAGATTAGCCAGCTTTTTCCTGAGTTTGCGGCTAAATGGCGGCTTCAAAGGGATATTAACCTGGAGTTTCCTGGTGGTGAAAGCTTTAACGAGCTTAATAGCCGAGTTAGTAGTTTTGCCGACCGACTGAGGAGACATACCGATGGTGAAGTGGTGCTCGTTGTAGCTCATGCCGGAGTTTTACGCACCCTTATCTGTCAGCTGATGGGTATAGAACTGCGGTGTATATATCAGATTCGTCTTGATTTGGCTTCGCTGAGTATAGTGGAAACATACCCGCAAGGAGCGATAGTAAGCCTGTTAAACGACACTTCTCATTTAAGGTCTAAGTGATAATATGATATGGGGAGCATGAATTGAGTACAAAGTGCATCTTAATAACTGGTGGTGCCCGTAGTGGTAAGAGTAGCTTTGCTCAAGAGCTTGCCCTAAAGTTAGGTGGGCCGGTGCTCTTTGTCGCTACTGCGGTGGCTGGTGACGAGGAGATGCGAAAGCGTATTGAGGAGCACCAGCGGGAGAGGCCGCCAACTTGGGAGCTTCTTGAGGTTACCACTCATGTAGGCAGGCAGGTTTCCCAGAGGATTAGCGGGGCTAGGGTAGTGATTTTAGATTGCGTTACCCTCTTGGTTAATAATATCCTCAGTCAATACAGTGATAAGGCTAGCGAGCAAGGTGGTAGTTCTCAGATTGAGGAAAGGCTTGGCGATGAGATTGGTGATTTGGTAGAGTGTATCAATAGCGCTGAGGCTGGCTTTATTATCGTTACCAATGAGGTTGGCATGGGCTTGGTGCCAGCTAATCGGTTGGGTAGGTTATATCGTGATTTGCTGGGTCGGGTAAACCAAAAACTGGCCGCTGTGGCTGATGAGGTTTACCTAATGGTTGCTGGCTTACCGGTTCGGATAAAACCCCCCGCTGTTACTCAGCAAAAAGGCTACCGGGATGCGGGCGATTGAGATGACTGTTGGACAGCTGGGTTAGTAACCCAGCTCCCTTAGCGCTGATCCCGTCTTGCTACTTGTGCTTGAGGGCTGGTCCCGTCGGTCGTCAATCCTGACTGTGGTTACCACTCTTTTGATGTCATCCCCGAAGGTGCTTTCGTGCATTTTCTTTACAATCCTCAGGAGCTCATCCAGATCCCCTTCTAGAGTTGTCCCCATTGAGGTTAGCTCGTACTTTATATTCTTTTCCTGACGCAGGGCTTTGAGTGCCCGACCTACATATTTACTGACCGAGGGGGTTTTTGTGCCCAGCGGAATAATATTAATCTCGACTATTGCCATCTTGGTTATACCTATCTATTTTACTATATTGCCGAGAGATTATAGCAGGGCGTCAATCTTGGGCTGAAGAGTTCGTTCGGGGACGGCGCCAATAACAGTATCTACTGCCTCCCCGTTCTTGAAGAACATCAGGGTAGGTATGGACATAACCCTATACTTAGCCGCAGTTTGCGGATTCTCATCTACATTTAGCCGGCAAAACTTAACCTTGCCGTTATACTTTTCTGCCAGTCCATCGATGACGGGGGCAACCATACGGCAGGGGCCACACCATGGTGCCCACAGGTCTAAAAGTACTGGCTGACTGGATTTTATAACCTCGTTCTCAAAACTCTGGTCGGAAACATCCGTTACCATATAGACACTCCTTTTAAAGTTTGAATTGCTAAACCAATAATAATGCTTTCATTCTCCTGCGTCAAGGTAGCTGGTTATGTCACAAAAATGTTGACCTTAAAGGGGAAAGTAGTTAGACTAATGATGGGAGAAGAAATGCCGTTATACGAATATGTTTGTTCCCGGTGTGGCTTTAGGTTTGAGCTGTTGCGTCCGATAAGCCGGTCTAGCGAGGGTGCTTCCTGTCCTTGCTGTCAGAATGGGGCTGAGCGGGTGCTCTCTCCCTTCACCTCCTTTTCTAAGAGCGATAGCGGAGTGACCACTGCTCTCGGTGGTAGCTCCTGTTCCAGTTGTAGTGCTGCCAGTTGCGATAGCTGTCATCTCTAATTGGGGCGGGTATGTCGGCGGCAGGATTTTGAGGGGTTACTGGGGTTAAAGGGGGTGGGTCCCAAGACTATCCGTGCCCTGAGTCTTATTTCCGAGCTGGTCTATGGGGTGGCTCCCAGTTACCGTGACCCTGCCCGCTATAGCTTTGCCCACGGCGGCAAGGACGGCATTCCTTATCCCGTAGATAGAGAGACCTATGATAAGTCCATTGAACTGTTGAGAAGAGCCATAAATAAGACTAAACTGGGCTTGAGAGAGAAGAATGAGGCGGTGGGTAGACTGAGTAGGCTGAGTAGAGGATAGTTGAATCCCGAGTTCGTCTATTAGCTGTTAAATAACGTTATGCAAGAAATCAAATATTAAATATTGATGGAAGACAAATTTACAAAACGTAATTTTACGAGAATTAGCCAAGAGGCACTCGATTTTCAACTGAAAGCTTTGTATCCAGTTACAGTTACTAAAGACGCCACTCGAGTTAATCTAGTTTTCCTTAATCATGACCGGAATTTTTCTACATTTCTTACGGTCAAGTATCTTGTAGAACACGAAAGGGTTACCGATATCTACTCGCTCTCACGCTCAATGTTTGAAAGCATTATTTCCATGGGAATATTATCGAAACATTTGATTAAAGAGGATATAGAAAGGTATCGAGATTTTCAATACATCGAGATATATAAGACATATAACCACCTGAAGCAACTGGAGCTTGAGCAGCTTAGTGGTATTTCATCTTCTGAAGTTGACTTTTTATGTAAAAAACGTGACGAATACGCAGGAAAGTGGGGGCGAAGCACATCAACTTGGACTGGTAAGTCTCTAGAGCAAAATGTGAAATTGGTTGATAAGGCTTATGCACCAGTCTGCAATGAAGAGCATTTTTACGAATATTTATATTGTCAAGTCTATCGTAAAGGGTCTCAAGCAGCTCACTCAAGTTTTACTGGCTTGGCAAGGAGTGTAGACGTTGAGGCGGTCACGATGCTTGGCGCAACTAT
>DAOWJG010000127.1 GCA_030640485.1 Dehalococcoidales bacterium
AGCCAGTTGAGGCTGGCTGAGGCGGCGGTGGGTCGTCAGGTGCGACGACCGTGGAAGTCAAGGTAGATATCAGCCCCAGTGACAGCGGCACGGTTGAGATAAATGGGGATGCCCCGTGTAACTATCCCGCCACTGTCTCCTTCGCGTCCAATGCTGACATTGTAATTGAGGCAGTGCCGGCATCCGGCTATCACTTCACCGGCTGGAGCGGGGAACCGACAATTGACCATGACGACAACCCCGTAGAAGTAAGGCTTATTAGGAATATCGCACTCACCGCCAATTTCGCGCCCGACTTTAATGAATTCACCTCCGCGGACGGGTTACTTAATGTTGCTATCCCTGAGGGAACTACTGCCTTGGATAAAGAGGGCAACCCGCTTACCGATATCGAGTTTACGGTGGCTAATCCGCCATCATCCCCTCAAGAGTCTATCATTGTGGGGACAGCCTACAACCTGAAACCTGATGGATCCACCTTTGACCCACCGATTTTTCTAACCTGGAGCTATGCCCCGGCTGATATCCCCCCCGGGGTAGCCGAAGAGGAGTTAGTTATCGCTTACTACGATGAGGATGCTAACGACTGGGTAGTGCTGGAGTCCGACATTGACCCGGCAGACATTACCATCACGGCTCCTGTGAATCACTTAACCGTTTTTGCTATCCTGGCTCCGGTAGTTGTAGTTGCCCCACCACCGCCACCAGCGATGACCTTCACCACCAACTCGCTGGCTATCTCCCCAAGCGAGGTCAATACCGGCGAGTCAGTAAGTATCAGTGCTCTGGTGACTAACACCGCTGAGGAAGAAGGTAGCGGTAGTGTAATCCTCAAGATAAACGGGGTGATAGAAGAAACGGAGGCAGTAACCCTTGCCGGCGGCGCTAGCGAAACGGTAACCTTTACCACATCCCGCAGTGAAGCGGGTACTTACTCAGTAGATATTAACGGTCTTCCCGGCTCGTTTACCGTCACCGGCGTAACTTCACCCACAGCACCACCATCACCACCCCAATCAACACCATCCTCATCCCCGTCAACACCATTCTCAGGAGTTAATTGGGCAGTTGTGGCACCAATTATCAGTGCCGTCTTTTTAGCTATCTTCCTACCGATTAAACTAAGAAGGAGAAGGGGACCCCTCGACTGGTAATATTTATTCAAGTCTCCCTGCTTATACACAGCTAGCTTATTGAAGCCCTACTTTTTCTGTCCCCAGAGAACAGACCAGGTCATACACATATGCCGACAAAGGCCACATCCGTAGCACCTATTTGACCGCACCACAATCTTATTATCCTCTACCATCAAGGCACCGGAGGGACATGCCGAAATACAAAACTTCGAAGGACAATTCTTGAAACAAAAGACCTTATCCATTATCTTTCTCCCTTAGCCTAAAATTCTCTTCACTTCTTCCGCATCCGCTTCCATTACATAGGTTATGCCCGAGACTTCAGTAGCCTCTCGGGTAAGAGACACCAGGTCATCCCGGCTTAAGAGGCCAAGATTAAACTTACGCTCACCAGCCATAAGCTGCCTGAGGCCGGTAGCCAGCCGGTCATAGTAGGTATAGATACCTATCGCTGAGGGCGGTATCCTCGTAAAATCCTCCCCAAACCTTTCTTTAAGCTGTTCCGCACCAATAAAAGTGCTCAACATCACATCTTGATATTCTCTGTCATTACCATAGGTATCTTTTATCAGTCTCCCGTGTGTCTTACCGACCATCGCCGCGGTAAGGGTAGACCTGCCCATGCAGACTGCCTTGACATAGGGTGCGCCTAGAGCCAGCGCCTTGAAGATATGGTCTTCAAGGGTAATACCACCAGCAATAGCGCAACTGGGAACAAATTCACCCTTTTCGTCGAGCCGCTTGAGGTAGTTGTAGAGAAGGCTCTCAAGATATACCGTTGGTATCCCCCATTCGTTCATCATTCGCCAGGGGCTCATTCCGGTCCCACCACCAGCACCGTCCACAGTGAGCAGGTCTATCTTGGCTTCCGAAGCAAATTTCACAGCCCGAGCTAAATCCGCCGGTCGGTAGGCACCAGTTTTAAGAGTGACATACTTAGCCCCTATACTCCTCAAATATTCTACCGTTTTCAGGAAGGACTCTTCATCCACCATTCCCAGCCGGGAGTGCCTCTCGAACTCCTTTATCCCACCAAGCCTATGTGCCTCTTGAACAAAGGGATTTTCAGGGTCAGGGAGAACAATGTAGCCTCGCTTCTTAAGCTGGAGTGCCCTCTCTAAAGTCGGTAGCTTCACCTCGCCACCTATGTCCTTTGCTCCCTGCCCCCATTTAATCTCAACACCTTCTACCCCGAGCTCATTTATTGCATACTCAAGGACCCCAAGACGGGTATCCTCCACATTCGCCTGGACCAGTAGCGCCCCGTAGCCATCATACCAGTCCTGATAAATTTTTACCCTTCTTTCTAATTCAGGTGATTTTACAATCTTACCATTTTTGAACTCAGCGTTAGGATCCATGCCACAAACATTCTCGCCACAAACGAGCACGGCACCACATATGGCCACGGCGATAGCAGTGCCCTCCCAGTTCACCCGGGCAATTTCGGTAGACCCCAGCGCACCAGTGAAGAAGGGAACCCTCATTTTGATCTTTTTATTCCCGGCACCAATTTCTGTTGACACATCAACATTACCAAAGAGGGCTTTATCCGGGTCCGCCTCGATACCAGCCGCTCCCACACAGGTGCCCTGGATATTGAAGTGGGAGAAATCTACCGGATAGTCCTTCTCTGCCCCGGCAACAATTTTGCCAAAAGGCTGCGGATAGATAACCTCCCGCCCCCTAAGAGCTGACTTTCCCACCTCACAATAGCCAGTACAACCATCAATACAGGTTACACACAGGCCAGAGACAGGCGAGGGCGCTACCCTAGTTGTCGTTACCGTAGCTGCGCTTGCGTTTGGTTTACTGAAAGACATTCTATTGCCCCCTTTAAATTCTTACTGATATTCCCTTATCTTTAAGGTATCTTTTGGCTTCGGGGATGGATATTTCACCGAAATGGAAGATTGTCGCCGCTAAAACCGCCGCCGCTTTACCGATTACCACGGCTTCATAGAGGTGCTCCAGCTTGCCGGCACCCCCAGAAGCGGTAACTGGAATACGGACGGCTTCGGCCACCGCCTTGGTCATCTCTAGGTCATAGCCCTCCTTGGTGCCATCGGCATCCTTACTGGTAAGCAGAATCTCCCCCACCCCCAGCTCTTCCACCCGCTTTGCCCAATCGGTAATCTCAATGCCGGTAGACTCAGTACCACTCTTAACCACTACCTCCAGCCGGGGAAGGCCACTTCCCGGTGGGTTCTTCCTCCCGTCAATAGCCACCACGAGCCTCTCCTTACCAAACTCTCTTGCGGCCTCCCTCACCAGCTCAGGATTCCGGACCGCCGCCGTGTTGATTGACACCTTGTCCACACCAAGGTCAAGTAACGCCTTCATATCCTCAAGGCTACCAATGCCACCACCGACGGCAAAAGGAACAGTAGTCACATCGCAGACCCTTTTGACCCACTCCAGCCTCGTCTTTCTATTTTCTACCGTGGCGAAGATGTCCAGGAAAACAAGCTCGTCAGCACCCTCACGACAGTAGGCGGTAGCCGCCTCTACCGGGTCACGGGCATCCCGGAGATTAACAAACTTCACCCCTTTAACCACCCTCCCCTCCCTCACATCCAGGCAGGGTATTATTCTCACCTCTGGCATCTCACAACTCCTCAAATTTGATTAAATTTTGGTATTCCACAAGAGTGCTCATGGCATGACTCTCAGCTTCAATACCGGCTTCTTCAGCAGCGGCTACAGGATTCAAGCCACCGAGGAGAACCATCCCAATCCGATTAAGCTCCACCAGGATTTCACATACCGGTTCACTGGTATTACCCATTACCAGCACGCCATTCATTCCTGCCTCACCAAGTTTGGCTATCACCTCCTCAGCTAGCGGTCGGCAGAGAGCCGGTATTTCACGAAAATTAGCCAGTATTTTCCCGTCACCATTTTTGGCAACACCAGCCACCGAAGTCATCTTGGCCATGATGAATACCTCAGAGGGGTCTAACGATGAGCCAGCATAGTGAATGAGCTCTACAAAGCGCCGGGGCTTATGATTTCTAATCTGTAGCATACCACCAAATCTTGAGTCAATCGGGACTCCAGCCTTAAGTAAGCAGCCGTTCACCACAATGCTGCAAACCGTAGCTAACGCCACCCTGCCTTCAGGAACAGTTAACTCACCGAGGGTCTCCCCCTCATTGGCTACCGCTACCAGGTCGCTAACGCAAAGCCCAGCCCTGAAAGCCGGCTCCATGGCAGGTAATGCCTTCCGGAAGTTTTCCTTGGTAAAAAAAGAGACATTGACCGGAACCCAACCAGTATGTTTACCCAAATCAAAATCGGTGCGGAAGGCAAGTAGCTCAATCCTGGAGATAGCGAAGCCAACCTTATCTCTGACCAGGGCGCTCTTTAGTTCTTCCAGCCCTGCCTCGGTAAT
>DAOWJG010000165.1 GCA_030640485.1 Dehalococcoidales bacterium
AGTTTTCTCTTCTTTATCAGGTGCCAACCAGAATATCACCCACCTGAGCCACTCCCCGTTTGTCAGTACCTAGATTTTAGCACCCAACTTCTTATTAGCCAAGTGGGCAGTGCTACATTCCACCTATAGCTTGACAAACTTCCAATCCTGTGGTGTATAATTTTATTGTCTATTAGACTAGCCGGTTGAAAGTTTGCAATTACCCATCTGTGCGGTTTCTTATCAATCTCTAGGCCATGGATGACCAAACTACAACCGAATGCCAAAGAAGGGAGGGCATCCATGAGCTACGAGGACAAGACCCTGACGTGTGTGGAGTGTAGTGCAAGTTTTACCTTCAGTGCTTCCGAGCAGGAGTTCTTTGCTGCCAAGGGACTCACCAATGAACCCAAGCGTTGTCCCGACTGCCGACAAGCCAGAAAGCAACAGCGCCGCGAATCGTATGGCGACGGGAATAGCTACGGTTATCGACAGCAGAGGCAAATGTATAGTGCTATCTGTGCCTCTTGTGGGAAAGAGACCCAGGTACCTTTCGAGCCGCGAGAAGGACGACCAGTGTACTGCAGCGAGTGCTACGCTAAAGTCAGGCGTTAACCCGCATTCAGGAAGGACAACTCAAAGAGGAGAGGTGGCATAAGCAATACTACCTCTCCTCTCTCGTTTAACTTCACCCGACTTCCGCAACACATTATCAGATTGCGTGACTCTCTAGGGCACGTCAACCACCGGTATCCTCACTCTACCTTTTAAGCCCCTATCCGGCACGGCAGCGGTAATAATCTCCTTATCCTCTTTTTTACCTGCCTTTATGCCGCTTACTCAATCAATTATCTGGTAGCACCACCTCTGGGGTCCATCGGGAACATAGCCACAGGGTATTCTCTTTTCCTGACACAGCGGATAGCCGAGTCTCTTCGGTTTCTGGTGGCAAAACGCCGGGTGGGTGTAGCCTAGGCGAATACACTAGATTGACAAATACGGACTAAAAGTGGTAGATTTAATAGTAATTAGCAATCTCAGGCTTAGACTGCTAACTAGGGCCAAGATGTTATCTACTAGAAGGGAAACGATATTAAAGTCCATAGTGGGACAATATATTGTGAAGGCGGTACCGGTAGCTTCACAGGGTATTGTCAGTGACCCCGAGCTTAGAGTAAGTCCGGCTACCATCCGTAATGAGATGGCACACCTAGAGCAAGAGGGTTATATCATCCGCCAGCACCCTTCAGCAGGAAGCATACCCTCTGATAAGGGCTACCGCTACTATGTAGAGTCCCTGGGTGATATTGAGCTCCCTCTGACCGAGCAGCGTTTAATAAGTCATCTATTTCAACAGGTGGAGAGAGAACTGGAGGAGTGGTTAAGGCTAACCGCTAAACTCATAGCTCAGCTGGTGCAAAATATGGCTATAGTTACCCTACTTAAGCCAGTAAATTGCCAGTTCAAGTACCTGGAGTTGGTTAGCTTGCAGGAATCACTGGCATTAATCGTCCTCATCTTGCGTGGCGCCAGGGTAAAACAACAGCTAGTAACCTTTAACCAGGTTATATCTCAACCCGAGCTAACGACCATCGCTAACAAACTGAATAGTGTTTATTCCAGCCTGACCAGCTCACAGATTCTAGCTAAAGACATTGAGCTTTCCCCGGCTGAAAGGCAGCTAACCGATTGTCTGGTAAAGATAATGCAGGCTGAAGATGAAAAGGAGTATGAGGAGCCCTACCTCAATGGCGTACACTTCATGCTTAACCAGCCGGAGTTTGTTAGCCGCCAACGGATGAAGTCCTTGCTGGAATTAGTTGACCACCGACGCCTGCTTAAGATTATCGACCCCGAAGGGCTGACCACCCAAGAGGTGCAAGTAGTTATCGGGAAGGAGAACAAAGCGGAGGTTTTTCAGGATTATAGCGTGATCATCAGCCGATATGGTCTAACCAACGAAGCCGCCGGCACCATAGGCGTAATTGGACCTACCCGAATGCCCTACGGCCGGGCTATCTCCGCCATAAGCTACCTTTCTTCAGTACTCAGTGGAATGGCCGCTGAGCTATATGGCAGGGAAACAGTCTGAAGTCAATTCTTAAGGAGTGATTATAAAGGCGAGTTAAAGAGGGGCTTTGCCCCTCTTACATAATCCACTCCCTCTCTCCTTCAAAGGCGAGGGGGGGACACAGGGGATGAGGTAGAAAAATAATGGAAGAAGAACCAAACGAAGGGCTAACCAGCGAAGTAGCACCAGAGCTTAGCGAAGTAGAGGATATGGAGTTACTAAAGCAAGCCCTGGCTGAGGCAAGGGAAAAGGCAGAAACCAATCTGGCGGGCTGGCAAAGAGCCCAGGCAGATTTCGTTAACTATAAGCGGCGCGCTGAGCAGGAAAGGAAGGAGATTAGCAAATTTGCTAATCGCGTC
>DAOWJG010000085.1 GCA_030640485.1 Dehalococcoidales bacterium
AGTATTGGTTCGTCCCAGCTACGTTCTCGGCGGCCGAGCTATGGAAATAGTTCAAAACGCTGGTGAACTAGTTCGTTACATTAAACTGGCTATGGAATTAGATACCGGACACCCCGTCCTTATTGACAAATACCTAGAGGGAAAAGAGGTTGAGGTTGACGCCATAGGTGACGGAGAAAGCGTCCTTATTCCGGGGATAATGGAGCATATTGAGCGGGCCGGAGTCCATAGCGGGGACTCTATGGCCGTCTACCCCGGGGTAAACCTGACCGAGCCAGAGATAGAGACTATTATTGATTACACCATCCGAATCGGGCTGGGGCTCAAGATTAAGGGCCTAATGAACATCCAGTTTGTTATTATGACCAGCGAAACCGGCGAGTCATCAGTCTACGTATTAGAAGTTAATCCGCGAGCCAGCCGCACCATTCCCTTTATCTCCAAGGTCACCGGTGTGCCGATGGTAAACGTAGCCACCAAGGTGATGCTCGGTAAGAGCCTCAAAGAACAGGGCTACAGTACCGGCCTGTGGGAAAGCCAAAAACTGGTTGCCATTAAAGCCCCCGTTTTTTCTATGTCAAAACTAACGGGTGTTGACACCCACCTCGGTCCGGAAATGAAATCCACCGGTGAGGTAATGGGCATTGACTATACCTTTGATGCCGCCCTGGCTAAGGCTCTGCTGGCCGCAGGACTGATGCTTCCCCCTGAAGGAACCGTGCTCTTCAGCATCGCCGATAGGAATAAGCCGGAGGCACTACCTATAATCAGAAAGTTCTCCACGGCCGGCTACAAACTCTATGCTACTGAAGGCACGGCGGCTATGATTGAGGCGGCGGGACTCCCGGTAAAGATGATTAGCAAGAAATTGGGTGAGGGACATCCCGATATCATTGACATCATCAGTAACGGGACGGTAAATGGCGTGGTCAACACCATTACTGGAGGTCGTATCCCGCTAAAAGACGGCTTTGATATTCGTCGGGCGGCTGCCGAAAAGCGTATCCCCTGTTTTACCTCCCTAGACACGGCTCAAGCGGTAATCGAAACCATTATAAACGGTAGCCAGGTTTATAGCGCCCAGCCCCTCCCCGACTACCGCCTAAAGGAGCCAACTTGAAGCAGGCACTAGCCACGGTCATTAGTAACGAAAAGATTCTAGGAGAGCTGGAACGTCCTCACGCACGAGCCATTTCAGGTAGCTGGATTATCTGGTTGAGATGCCCAGAAATAGCCGCGGAAGCTAAATCAGGTCAGTTTGTTATGGCGCGCTGCGGGGAAGAATGTACGCTGCCGCGCCCATTTAGTATCCACCGCGTAAATGACAGGGGTGATATAGCTCTATTCTTTATCGTCTGGGAAGACGGTAAAGGCACAAACTGGCTATTGCAACGTAACCAAAGTGATAGTGTCGAGATATTTGGACCACTAGGCAACGGCTTTTCTATTAAGCCCGCTTCACGCAACCTGTTATTGGTAGCTGGCGGTATCGGCATTGCCCCGTTACTCTTCCTTACCGACCTTGCCCTGAACCAAAGATATTCGGTAACTCTACTCTACGGAACGGAAAATGCAAGTCGGTATCCCGAAAGTCTCCTGCCTCCCAGAATAAGACTAGTGTCCGTTACTGAAGACGGTGCTATCGGGGAAAAAGGCAGGGTAACCGATACTCTACCAAAGTATGCTGATTGGGCAGACCAAATCTTTGCCTGTGGGCCGACCGCAATGTACCTCGATATGGCCCGCAGAAAAAAGGAACTTGGGCTTGAAGGCAAGCCAGTCCAGATTTCTTTAGAGATGAGGATGGGGTGTGGGCATGGCGTCTGCTACGCCTGCACGGTAAGGACGAAAGAGGGACTGAAACAGGTATGTAAGGATGGGCCAGTCTTTGACCTGGACGATATCATCTGGGATGAATTGAGTTTGAACACTTGAGAGCGGGAGGTCTTAAACATGGTAATCACCAAGAAAATTAGTCTCAGCACCAAAGGTGAATGTGATATGGTTAATATTACCCCTCAAGTAGAGCAGCAGCTCGCCGAAGCCGGCATAAGTAACGGCGTGGTTACGGTATTTGTCGCTGGCTCAACCGCCGGGGTGACCACTATTGAGTTTGAGCCGGGGCTAACTAGTGATTTTCAAGATATATGGCAGCGGATTATCCCCAAAAACATCCCCTATAACCACGACCAACGCTGGGGTGATGGCAACGGCTATTCCCACGTGCGGGCGTCACTATTGGGTGCTTCGCTAGTGGTTCCCTTCAGTGACAAGAGACTGACTTTGGGTACCTGGCAACAGATAGTGCTGGTAGATTTTGATAACCGCCCCCGCTCACGACAAATAATCTTACAGATTACAGGGGACTAGACTACCTGCCCTGGAGCAGGGTGAAGAACTCGTTCCTGGTCTCTGGCTTTGAGCGGAAGGTACCCCTGAGGGCTGAGGTAACAATGGCGCTTCCCGGCTTCTTGATGCCACGCATAACCATACACAGGTGTTCTGCCTGAATAACTACCGCCACTCCATCAGGGCTAATCCCCTGAGCAATGGCGTCAGCGATCTGAGTGGTCATCCTCTCCTGAATCTGGGGGCGTTTAGCCACGATTTCTACCACCCTGGCTAGTTTACTGGCGCCAACAACACGACCCTCACTATTGGGGATATAGCCGATGTGAGCCACGCCATAAAACGGCAAGAGGTGATGCTCGCACATAGAATAAAACGGGATATCCTTGAGGACAATCATTTCCCGGTGCCCCTCTTCAAAGCTGACCGATAGCTCCTCTTTGGGGTCCTTACCCAACCCCATAAAAAGCTCGGCATACATCTCAGCCACACGAGCCGGGGTACCAGCTAAGCCCTCCCGTTCCGGATCTTCACCGATAGCCCTAATGATAGAAGCCACTGCCTCTTTAATCTTAGCCTCATCAAACACTCCTTACCTCCTTTGGCTCCAGCCTAACGCCCGCTCCACAGCCGTTAAATCAGCCGGCAGCTCAAGAAAGCTTCCCGCACCCTTCATAGCGGTATCCGGGTCTTTAAGACCCGTGCCCGTTACCACACAAACCACCCTCTTCTGTGAGAAATCCGTGCCCTGACGGGAAAGCTTGAGTAAGCCAGCTAAAGAAGCCGCCGAAGCCGGCTCACCAAAGATACCCCCTCTAGCCGCCATAAGCTTGTAAGCGGCTAGGATTTCATCATCGCTAACCATATCAATAATACCAGCGGACTCATCACGAGCCGCCACCGCCCTCTGCCAGCTGGCGGGATTACCAATTCGGATTGCGGTCGCTACCGTCTGCGGCTCCTTAACAGGATAGCCCCGAACAATGGGAGCCGCCCCTTCAGCCTGAAACCCCATCATTCTAGGTTTATCCTTCGCCCTACCCATCCGGTAATACTCCCCGAAACCCTTCCAGTAGGCAGTAATATTACCGGCGTTGCCTACCGGGATAAAAAGGTAGTCCGGAGCCTCACCTAAAGCATCAATTATTTCAAAGGCAGCCGTTTTCTGCCCCTCAATACGATGGGGATTAACTGAGTTTACCAGGGTAACCGGGTGTTTCTGGGTTAGACTTCTCACTATATCCAGAGCCTGGTCAAAATTCCCGTCAATAGCCACTATCTTGGCCCCGTAAATTATAGCCTGCGCCAGCTTGCCCAGCGTGATTTTGCCCTTAGGCACCACAATGATTACGGTAAGCCCCAGGTAAGCGGCATAGGCTGCCGCCGAAGCACTGGTATTCCCGGTTGAAGCACACATTATAGCCTGGCTACCGGCTTCCACCGCCTTCGCCACCGCCACCACCATGCCCCGGTCCTTAAAGGAACCGGTCGGCTGGCATCCCTCCAGCTTAAAATATAGCTCACCACAACCAGTCTCCTTCTCCAGGGACGGACACCTGACCAGAGGCGTATCCCCCTCGCCTAACGAGAATAGTGGCGTCTTAGGCGTAAGCGGCAGAAGGTCTTTATACCTGGTTAGAACACCCTGCTTCATAACTATTCCACTAATTTACTCATGACTTCCGTCTATTTTCATTACATATTATCAGGCTTCAACCCGAACGAAGTTACCTATCTCTTTAACCACCGGCAGGTGAGCTAGCTCGTTAAGCGCCGATTGCATTGCCCTCTCCTGAGCAGTATGGGTAATGATGACAATTTCCGCGGTCTCAGCTACCGGGTCAGCCAATTTCTGAATGGCGGAAGAAATACTAATCTGATGGTCGCCTAAGACCTTAGCAATCTGAGCTAAAACATTAGGGCGGTCAGCAATATTGAGCCGGAGGTAGTATCTGGTTTCAATATCAGACATGGGTTTAATGACCCTGCCCGGCTCAAGTCGCCACCCAGTCCTACCCGTCACCCCAAGACGAGTTTCCTGCGCTGCCGAGACAATATCAGCGATTACGGCACTACTGGTCGGCAGGGGCCCGGCACCCTGGCCAAAGAAAAGTACCTTATCTACCAGGTCACCCTCAACCAGAACTGCATTATAAACGCCATCAACCTTAGCCAAAAGTGAGTCCTCAGGAATAAAAACCGGGTGCACTCGGACTTCAATCACCCCGTCACTATCTTTAGCGATAGCCAGTAGCTTGATGGCAAAACCCAGCTCCCGAGCATACTGAAAATCACGACCCGACAAGTGGGAAATCCCCTCACGATAGATATCATCTGGTCTAACCTCAGTGTGAAAAGCCAGTGACGCCAGAATCGCTAACTTGTAGGTAGCATCTATCCCCTCCACGTCATTTTCAGGGTTGGCCTCAGCATAGCCTAATTCCTGTGCCTTAGCTAGTGCCGAAGAGAAATCCGCCCCCTCCCTCGCCATCCGAGTAAGAATGTAGTTAGTGGTCCCGTTTATTATGGCGTAAACGCCACCAATTTTATTAGCCACCAGGTCATACTGAAAACGCGAAATTAAGGGGATACCACCACCAACGCTGGCTTCATAACGAAGCCCAACCCCCTTATGCCCTGCCAGCTCCAGTAGCTTTGCCCCGTGCTTGGCAATGACCTCTTTATTGGAGGTAACTACTTGTTTACCATCGG
>DAOWJG010000138.1 GCA_030640485.1 Dehalococcoidales bacterium
CCACCACCTCATGTTTCTTATCCATTTTAATATTAGCAAAGCCACCTGCTTCGTTAGCCAGTAGTTTGAGTTTATTCAGGAAATATTCTGCCAGACTCAGTTTTCTTTCGGCTCCTTCAAACATAGTTCCACCCTCCTAAAAGGTTTCTGCAAGTCAATTCTATTCCCACCCAGCACAAAAGAAAAGAGCCCTAAAAGACCTTTATCAAGCTACCCTTGTTGCTAACCAACCTTAACAGTAGTAAAATAATTATACGGGGTAATGAGGCGTTGAGTAAGGAGGAGAATATGGAAAGTGGCACCTGGAAGGTTAAGAGCGGGCTGGCTCAAATGCTGAAGGGCGGGGTGATTATGGATGTGGTTAATGCCGAGCACGCCAAGATTGCCCAGGAAGCGGGCGCTTGTGCCGTGATGGCACTGGAAAGAGTCCCCGCTGATATTCGGGCGGCGGGTGGGGTGGCTCGTATGGCTGACCCAACGATTATTGAAGCCATTATGAAGGCGGTCTCAATACCGGTAATGGCCAAGTGCCGTATCGGTCATTTTGTAGAAGCTCAGGCACTGGAGGCTATGGGTGTCGACTACATTGACGAATCCGAGGTGCTTACCCCCGCCGATGAAGCCCACCACATCTGGAAGCACGATTTTAAGGTGCCCTTTGTCTGCGGCTGCCGTGACCTGGGTGAGGCACTACGCCGCCTCGGTGAAGGTGCCGCCATGATTAGAACCAAGGGTGAAGCAGGCACGGGTAACATTGTCGAAGCCGTGAGGCACATGCGAGCCGTAATGGACGGTATCCGTAAACTGGCAGCTACCCCACAGGATGAGTTAATGACCAAGGCCAAAGAACTGGGCGCTCCCTTTGAACTGGTAGCCGAGATACACAAAACCGGGAGGTTGCCCGTGGTTAATTTTGCTGCTGGCGGCGTGGCTACCCCCGCCGATGCTGCCCTGATGATGCAACTGGGCGCCGACGGAGTCTTTGTCGGTTCTGGTGTCTTTAAATCCTCTAACCCCGAGGTTAGAGCCAAGGCTATTGTCAAAGCGACTACCCACTATAAAGACCCGGCAATCATTGCTGAGGTCTCCAAGAACCTGGGAGAAGCCATGCCGGGACTGGATATAAAGCAAATCCCCACCGAAGAACTACTGGCATCTAGAGGATGGTAGTATGAGAATAGGTGTCCTTGCGGTGCAAGGAGCCTTTGCGGAACACATAGCCACGCTACACGGACTAAAGGTAGCAACAGTGCCCGTCCGCTTGCCCTCAGAACTTAGGAGCTTGGACGGGCTAATTATTCCCGGTGGGGAAAGCACCACTATCAGCCGGTTGATGCTGGATTATAACCTGGCCAGCGAGATAAGAAACCTGGCTAAGAGCGGCATACCGATATTAGGAACCTGTGCTGGTATGATACTTCTGGCTAAGGAAATTTCAGACGCCGATGCTGAGCCTCTGGGGCTGATGGATATCACAGTGAGACGTAACGCCTTTGGCCGGCAAAGGGATAGCTTTGAAACTGATCTCGCTATACCAGCGTTGGGAGAAAAGCCCTTTCCTGGAGTATTTATTCGCGCCCCAATAATTGAGCAAGCCAGTAGCAACGTAGAAATACTAACCAGGTTAAATAAGGCCACTATCGTCGCTGCCAGGCAGGGGAAGCTACTAGTTTCTGCTTTTCACCCTGAGTTAACCAGCGACCTGAGATTTCATAAATACTTTTTGGATATCGTAGAGGACAGTAAATCCAGATTAGAGGAGAATAATCTTGCAGAAGGTAATCACGGATGATCTAGAGGCTCTGCTCGACATCCTACCACCCCACATCCGCCAGCCACTATACGAGCGAAGTGACAACCACCAACTACTGGAGGTAGTCCTCGACCTGGGTCGTCCCGCTGAAGCCCGCTTTCCCCAGCGGGAGGTAGTCCTCAACCCTAAAGAAGTCGATGGACAGGACATAAACTACGTAGTCTCCCGCATTAGTAGCTTTGGCGATGACAATCGAGCCGGAATTGAGCGCACCTTACATCGCATTTCGGCTATCCGTAACCGCATGGGGCGCATTGTCGGGCTTACCTGTCGGGTGGGCCGCGCCGTCTTTGGCACGATAAAGGTTATTGAAGACCTCGTAAACTCAGGCAAGAGCATACTGCTTTTAGGCGGTCCCGGAGTCGGTAAAACAACCATGCTCCGCGAGGCAGCCCGAGTGCTGGCTGACGACTTCAGCAAGCGGGTTATTATCGTCGACACCTCCAACGAAATCGCCGGCGACGGTGATATTCCCCACCCTGCTATCGGACACGCCCGGCGGATGCAGGTCACCACCCCTACCAGACAGCATGCGGTAATGATTGAAGCCGTCGAAAACCACATGCCCGAGGTAATTATTATTGACGAAATCGGTACCGAGCTTGAGGCTCAAGCCGCCCGCACCATCGCCGAGCGTGGTGTGCAACTAATCGGCACTGCCCACGGTAATACCCTGGATAACCTGATGGTGAACCCCACCCTCTCCGACCTCATTGGTGGCATCCAGACCGTAACCCTGGGTGATGAAGAAGCCAAGCGACGGCGCACCCAGAAATCCATACTGGAGCGCACCTCGCCACCCACCTTTGACATTGTTGTTGAAATCCAGGGTTGGGACCGGGTAGCCATTCACCCCGACGTTAGCCAGGCAGTCGACGCTCTCCTGCGTGGTCAACCGCAAGACACCGAGATTCGCTGGCTGGATGATAGTGGCAGGGTCAGAATAGAAAAACACGCCCCCGTAACCACCACGGGAAGAACCAGAAGAACTAAGCAACCACTTAAGAAGAACGAGCCAACCAGGCTTTATCTTTTCGGGGTAAACCGGGGACGATTTGAACAAATAGCCCAGGAGATGCAGCTAGAGCTAGATATAGTCAAGAGCCTGAGTGAGGCTAAGCTTTTCATAACCCCCAAAAACTACTACCGCCGCAAGCTACAAAAGGTCAGGGAGGCGGAAGCAGCTAACCTACCCATCTACGTCCTCAAGAGCAATACGCCACACCAAATCAGGCAGCTACTAAGTGATATCTACCCCCCCACTGAGAGCCCAGCCAAGGCAAACTCCCTTAAAGCTGCCCTGACTGAGGCGGAAGAGGCCATTGAGCAGGTTAAGGATGGTCAGGAAGGGATAGATCTCAGCCCGCAGAGTGCCTATATTCGCCGCCTCCAGCACCTGATAGCAGAGCGAAATGACATACTCTCCCAAAGCACCGGTAAAGACCCCAACCGGCGGGTGAGGATTTATAGATAGACATCTGAATAATATGGCATGCAACTGCACCCAAACCTTTGAAAAGAGGGCGGTATGATGGGACGAACCAGCAAGCGAATAATATTCAACGACCCCGGCACATTAGAAGGCCACATTAATGG
>DAOWJG010000012.1 GCA_030640485.1 Dehalococcoidales bacterium
CCCAGCGCTCCTCCCCATCCGGCTGACCTGATATATATGCCTGATACCCAGAGCGCACCACCACTAAATCAAACAGCTCAACCACATTAACCTCCCGGCTGCGGGTGATAAATTCCTCCATCAAGTCTAAAAAGCCAACTAAAGCCCTAGTAATGTGAGGGCTAAATGGCGGCTTCTCGTCGTCCCCGAGCTCACCTATGTGACGTAGTGCCTCATACTGGGAGACACCCCCGGACTTGGCTAGGCTAGACAGCTTGGCCAGGGTCTGCTGACCAATACCCCGCCCGGGGACATTAATTATCCGAAGCAGGCTCACACTATCATGGGGGTTCTGAACAAGCCGAAGATAGGCAATGATATCCTTAACCTCCCGCCTCTCGTAGAATCGAGTGCCGGCTACCAGCTTATAGGGGGTCCCGAAGCGAACAAAGGCTTCCTCGAGGACTCGTGACTGAGCATTCGTCCGATACATCACGGCACAACCCCCCAACCTAGTCTCCCCCTGACCCACTAGGCGCTCTACCTCGTTAACTACGAACTGGGCCTCCTCCTGCTCGGTATAGGTCTCAACCACCGTCGCTAGCTCACCCACTTCATTGTCTGTCCACAAGCCCTTGGGTTTACGCTCCCGGTTAGCCGAGATGAGATACGATGCCGTTTCCAGAATATTCTTCGTCGAGCGATAGTTCTGCTCTAAGAGCACCACCTTAGCCTCCGGGTAATCCTCTTCAACGCTGAGGATATTACGCAGGTCAGCAAACCGCCAGGAGTAAATCGACTGGTCAGGGTCCCCAACAACACATATATTGCGATATTTGCCCCCTATCTGCCGTATCATCTCATACTGAACCAGATTGGTATCCTGGAACTCGTCCACCTGGACATGCCGATACCTGGTTTGATATCGGGACAAAATTTTGGGGCTACCTCTAAACAGCTGCACCGTTTTCATCAGTAAATCATCAAAGTCCAGGGCATTACTCTCTCTAAGTAGCTGCTCATAACGCTCGTAGAGCCGTCCCACCACCTCCTCAAAATAGCTATGGCTCTGCTGAATATAATCGGGGGGGGCCTGGGTTCGGCTCTTAGCCGCGCTAATAGCCGAGGCTATTGCCCGGGGGGCATACTGCTTGGAATCAAGACCTATATCCTGAAGAGCACGCTTTATCAAGCCTATCTGGTCATCATCATCATAGATTACGAACCTGGGGTCAACGCCGACTGCCTTACCATCCCCACGCAGGATACGCGCGCAGATAGCATGAAAGGTGCCCAGGGTTAAGTCCTTCACCGAACCGCCAACAAGATGGTAAAGCCTGGCCTCCATTTCCCGGGCGGCTTTGTTGGTGAAGGTAACCGCCATAATATGGTGCGGGCTAATACCACAGACCTTAACCAGATAGGCAATGCGATGGGTGATAACCCTGGTTTTACCACTGCCGGGACCGGCCAGGATGAGCACGGGGCCACTAATCACCTCTACCGCTTCCCTCTGTGCCGGGTTAAGCTCAGCCAGAATATCCATCCTAACTCATTATAGCACTGGGTGAGAGGAGTTGAAAGGAAGGCTCACTTTTAAGCATCGAATTTCACCCATGTGTAAATCACAGCTATAAATCCTTGCCATAATCTCATTCAGTATGTTATAATGATCTCTTAGTAAGAGACCTTTAAGCTAGTTCCGAGAGGCTGGCAAGGAAAGTAATAAATAAACTAGCACCACAACCTCTTACCAGCCAGGGCGAGAGGTTATTTTTATGTCCCAGAAAATCTTAATGACCACAGAGGATATCAGACGAACCTTGGCACGCATTGCCCACGAAATCATAGAGCAGAATAAGGCTAGCCAAGACCTCATTCTGGTTGGCATTCGGACTCGCGGTGCCCCCCTGGCGAGAAGGCTAGCTACCCTGATAGAAAACTTTGAGGGGCTAAAATTAACCGTCGGGGCACTAGACATCAGTCGCTATCGAGATGATATTCCCTCTCCAGACAGGCAGTCTATCGTCCGCCATACTGACATTCCCAGCAGTACCGATGGTAAGTCCATAGTGCTGGTTGACGATGTTCTCTACACCGGACGCAGCATCCGGGCCGCTATGGATGCCCTTATTGACCGGGGACGGCCAAAGTCAATCCAGCTGGCAGTTCTTATTGACCGTGGTCACCGGGAGATGCCGATACGGGCCGATTATGTCGGTAAGAACATACCAAGCTCCAGAAAAGAGGCGATACAGGTGCATCTGGTAGAAACTGACGGCATTGATGAGGTAGCCATCATAGCTGCCGCTAATAATAGACCTGTCGGAAATAAACTAGCAGGAGCAAATTACCTCAGAAGGAGTTACTATGGCTCTAGCTAATAGTAGTCTGGTAACCATAGACGACCTATCCAACGGGGAAATAGAGGCGATATTCTCCGTGGCTGATGAGATGTCACAGTCAATGAAGGAGCAGCTTGGCCTGTGCCGCGGTAAGGTTATGGCCAGCCTGTTTTTTGAACCCAGCACCAGGACACGCTTGTCGTTTGAGACCGCCATGCACCGACTCGGGGGCAGTGTCATCAGCGCCGTTGATACCAGGGCAACCTCGCTGGCCAAGGGTGAAAGCGTCGCCGATATGGCGAGGGTGGTCGGGAGTTACGCCGATATAATTGTTATCCGCCACCCCTGGGAGGGAGCCGCCAAGGTAGTTGCCGACTACGCC
>DAOWJG010000057.1 GCA_030640485.1 Dehalococcoidales bacterium
ATTTGTTAGTTACTAATGGTGCGGTATTGGTTTATTTTCTTTATTGCTTTCTTGTTGGTCACTGAGTATAATAGCTTACCTGTTAACTTTAAATAAGGCTAGTCAAAACAGGCTACTTTTGAATTGGACAGGTGAGCTGGAGGAGGCTAGAGTGACTGTTAACTTTGATATACTTCGTTCTCGTTTGGAGAGTGAGCAAAAGCGTTTAACCCATGAGTTAGAACAACTAAAGGCTAGTGTTCGGCCGGCTGATGAGAGGCGGGAGGGTAGTCCCTTCGGTAAAAGGGAGGAAGAAGCTACCGAGGCGGCTGAGTTAGAGACGCGGCTGGAGATGGAGAAAAGTATTAGAGACCAGATGGCGGCAGTTGAGCATGCTTTATCTAAGTTTGAACAAGAGACCTATGGCTTATGTGACAGTTGTGGCCAGCCTATAGATCCGGAGCGATTAGAAGCTCTCCCTCAGGCAAGCCTGTGCTTGAATTGTAAGGCTAGTCAGGCAAAGAATGCGAAGGGCAAATAGTCCTTGGGGTAAGTGGTGGCGGACGGTAGTCTTTTTCCTGGTTGCCCTGGCGGTGGTAATTGGAGATCAGCTCAGCAAGGTATGGATAAGGTCTAATTTAGCTCTAGGGCAATCGTTACCTGAAGGGGGATTTTTTCGGCTGACCCATATCCAAAATACTGGGGCTGCTTTTGGCATGTTTCAGGACCATACCTTCCCGTTAACCGTAATCAGCTTTGTTGGTGCTGCTGTTATTCTGTTCTATGCTCTCTATATGTGTCGTCGGTTCCCCTTCTTGAATAATGGGATAAGTATGGCGGCGCTGGGTGCGGTTCTTGGTGGCACGGTGGGCAACCTGATTGACCGGTTAAATTTGGGCTACGTTACTGACTTTATTACTGTCGGCACCTTCCCATCGTTTAACGTGGCTGATGCGTCAATAACCACTGGCACTTCGGTATTCGGTGGCTTCCTGGTCTATCTCCTTGTAAAGGAGAGGCGAGAAGCAGAGGGAGAACAGATAGCCTCGCATAATGACAGCGGTTCTCCTTCAGCCTAAGGAGATGGGCTTGATACCGGCTCTTAAGGTAGTTAGCCTTGTAGTTGACGAGTTTGGGATGCGCCTTGATAAGTATGTTGCGGAGAGGCTTCCCGACCTTTCCCGAACCCAGGCTCAAAAGCTGGTTAGCGATGGCCTGGTCACGGTTAACGATCAGGTGGCTAAAGCCGGGTTGAAACTCAGTGTTGGTGATAGGGTGAAGGTTACTCTACCTCCCTCACCTATCAAGCCTCTGTCGCCGGAGACGATGCCGTTAAACATTGTCTATGAGGATGACGACCTCTTGGTCATCAACAAACCAGCCAAGCTGGCGGTTCACCCGGCACCGGGACATCCCAGCCATACCCTGATTAACGCGGTTCTATCCCATGTTCCCCATCTGCCTGAGACTGATGACTTACGTCGGCCGGGAGTAGTGCATCGTCTGGATAAAGATGCCTCCGGTCTGATGGTGGTGGCTAAGAATAGCGCCGCTCTGCTAAATTTGATTAACCAGTTCAAAGCCCGCTCGGTGGTAAAGGCCTATCTGGTGCTGGTTAAGGGACGTCTCACCCCGGATGACGGCGTTATTGAGGCACCTATCGGGCGTGACCCCCGTAACCGCAAGCGTATGGCGGTGGTGGCGGAAGGTGAGGGCAGGGAGGCACGAACCCGCTATCATGTCATCAGGCACATCGGAGACTACAGCTTTATTGAGGTCAGGCCGGAAACAGGACGCACTCATCAGATTCGGGTTCATCTGTCGGCAATTGGCTATCCGGTGGTGGGTGATAGGGTCTATGGCGCAAGGTCAGCTCAGTTACCGCGCCTCTTTCTCCATGCTTGCCGTCTCGGTTTCAAACTGCCCTCTGCGGGCGAATATAAGGAGTTTAGCTCTAACCTCCCCCCGGATTTGGAGCAGGCACTAAAAGATATTGGGTAGAATGGTTAAAGACTTAGGTGGTAGAATGTGAGATAGGAGTACATAATGGGAACTACGGAAAAGATTGTGGAGTCCTATTGTCGCTATGTAAAAGGGATTGTGGATTATTGGAGGGAGGAATGAGAAAGGCGAGCTG